>JAIXTB010000253.1 GCA_027484385.1 Neisseriaceae bacterium
CCCGACACGATCTGGCGCTGGAATATCAGCACCAGCACAATCAGCGGCACGGTAACAATCACCGAGGCGGCCATGATGTTGCCCCACGGCAGTTCGTAGCTGCTGGCACCGCTGATCAGCGCAATGGCCACCGGCACCGTGCGCTGCTCGCCGGACAGCGTGAAGGTGAGCGCAAACAGGAACTCGTTCCACGCCGCGATAAACGCCAGCAGCGAAGTGGCCGCCACCGCAGGCCACAGCAGTGGCAGGAAAATGCGGAAGATCACCGTCAGCACGCCGGCACCGTCCATCAGCGCCGCTTCTTCCAGCTCGCGCGGCAGCTCGCGCATGAAAGTCACCAGCACCCACACGGTAAACGGCAGGGTAAAGATCAGGTCGGACAACACCAGCGCCCACAGGCTGTCGTACAGGCCCAGCCACGAGATCAGCTCGAACAGGCCGGACAGGATGGCCACCTGCGGAAACATGGACACGCCCAGGATAGTCATCATCAGCACGCCGCGGCCGCGAAACTGCACCCGGCCCAGCGCGTAGGCCGCCAGCAGCGACACGGTCAGTGATAGCAGCACCACGCCGCCGGCCACCAGTACCGAGTTCAGCAGGTTCTGGCCAAAGGGCTGCTCGGCAAACACGGCCACGTAGTTGGCCGCACTCCACACCTTGGGCCAGAAATCGCTGGAAAACAGCGCACTGCCCTGCTTGAACGAGCTGGCAATGGCGTAGGCAAACGGATACAGCGAAAACGCCAGCACCAGCGGCAGCAGCAGGTAATACGCCAGGTCGGCGGTGTGTAATCGTTTAGGCAGCATGTCAGTGGCCCTCCATACGGCGGCGCGCCAGCGCCATGTAGCACAGGGTAATCAGCGCAATCAGCAGGAACAGCAGCGTGGCGGCGGCCGAGCCGTAGCCGGCCAGCTGAAAGTCGATCAGCTGTTCGCGCACGTACACCGACATGCTCTTGGTGCTACGGCTGTTGGACGTCATCACGTAGATCAGGTCGAACACGCGCAGCGCGTCCAGCGTGCGGAAAATCATGGCCACCAGCACCGCTGGGGTAATCAGCGGCAGGGTGATGTTGACGAACACCGACCAGGTGGGCACGCCATCCACGCGGGCGGCTTCGTAGCAATCGCCCGGCACCATCTGCAGCGCGGCCAGGATCAGCAGCGCCATGAACGGCGTGGTCTTCCACACGTCCACCAGCACGATGGTGGTAAAGGCCAGGTCGGGGTCGGCGGTCCACGCCAGCGGCGCGTCGATCAGGCCGGCCGACAGCAGCATGGCGTTGATCACGCCAAACTGGTCGTGCAGCATCCAGGTCCACATCTTGGCCGACACCACGGTGGGAATGGCCCACGGCACCAGCACGGCGGCGCGCAGCAGCGCCTTCAGCGGCGACGGGTGGTTCAGCATCAGCGCGATGCCCAGGCCGAACAGCGTTTCCAGCGATACCGACAGCAGCGCGAACCACAGGGTATTGCGCACGGCGCCCCACCATTGCGGGTCGTTCAGCACGCCGGTGTCGCCAAGGTAGTTGGCTAGGCCGACAAACTGCCGCGCCGACAAATCCGATAGCTGGGCATCGGTGAAGCTCATGAAGAAAGTACGCGCCAGCGGCAGCCCGGCAATGGCAAACAGCACCAGAACCGACGGCAGCACCAGCAGCCAGGCCATGCGCTGCCGGCTGCGCTGCAGCGACGACAAGGCACCCGCTGCCGGCATGGGCGCAGTGAGGGTAGAGCTAGACATAGGGTTCTCCGCGGGGCGGGCATGGGCTGCGGCCAAGGTTGGCCGCAGGCACCCGCCACCCCGTACAGGACAGGCAGCGGCTACCGCCGGGTAGCCGCCGGGGGCTTACTTGGCGCCGCTAAAGCCTTGTGGTGCCAGGCGTTTGAGCTGTGCATCCAGCTGGGCCAGCGAGGTTTTGGCATCGCTCTTGCCGGACAGCACATCGTGGGTGGCATTCCAGAACTGGTTGCTCACCTGGTTGTAACGGGCGGCCGATACCGAGGACGGGCGGCCCACGGCGCTGGTGAAGGTGTTGTACAGCTCGCCAAAGAACGGGTTGGCCTTCAGCACGTCCGGGTCGCGGTACAGCGCGGCGATGGTGGGGTTGTAAGAACCGTTGATGGCGCGCATTTTCTGCACGCTGCTGCTGGTCAGGTAGGCCACCAGCTCGGCAGCCAGCTTCTGGTTCTTGGAGTATTTCGATACCGCCAGCTGCCAGCCGCCCAGGGTGGCGGCATTGCGGCCATCGGCACCGCCTTTAGGCAGCGCCACCACACCTACCTTGTCTTTCACCACGCTGTCCGGCTTTTGTGCCAGCGCCCAGGCGTAGGGCCAGTTGCGCATGAACACGGCGTTACCCGCCTGGAACACGCCACGTGCTTCTTCTTCGCCGTAGTTCAGTACGGCTTTCGGGGTGATGGTGCCTACCCAGCCGGCAGCCGTGGTCAGTGCCTTCACCGCCTGCGGGTTATTGATGGTGGGCTTGCCGCTGGCCGCGTCAATGATGGTGCCGCCCTTGTAGCTCACCACCCACTCCAGCGCGTCGCAGGTCAGGCCTTCGTAGGCGCGGCCCTGCCAGACGTAGCCCCACATTTTGTCGTTACCGGCTGCGCGCTCGGCGTCCTGGATTTTTTTGGCGCTGGCAGTGAGCTCTTCCCAGGTTTTGGGTACCGGCTGTTTGTGTTTTTCCAGCAGGTCTTTGCGGTAGTACAGCACGCCGGCGTCGGTAAACCACGGCATGGCCAGCAGGCGGCCACCGATGGTGTTATTGCTGATGATGCCGGCAAAGTGCTGCTTTTCGGCACCATTGGTGTACGGTTTCAGGTCCAGCAGGTGGTTGGCCAGAATACCGGGCCACACCACGTCGATCTGGAACACGTCGATCTTGTCCGAGCCGCTGCCCAGAATCTGCTGGTACAGCGCCAGGCGCTCGTTGGAATCGTTCGGGGTGGATACGACTTGCACGTCGTTGCCGGTTTTCTTGCTCCACTCGGCTACCGACTGCTTGCACAGTTCCAGCTCCTGGCCTACCGCGCCGCAGGAAATCTTCAGCGGGGCGGCGTGGGCGGTGGCCGCCAGGGTCATCAGTACGGCAGCGCTCATCAGGCTGTGTTTCATCATGCGTCTCCTCGTTGTGTTGTTGGCCGCACTACTGCCAGCCTGCTGGCTGGTAGCGTGCTGTCGCCCTGCCATCTAAACGCGGAAACGTTAATGCGGCATTTCACCACCATGCCGATGCCATTAACAATTGCAATATACCCGGCCATGCGCCCTGCCCTTATGCCTTGGCCAGGAGCCGCGCCAGGTCGTCGCGGCGGTAGGGCTTGGCCAGAAAGGCCACACCGGCGGGCCAGTCGCTGCGGCGGGCGTGGTGCTCGGGCGGCAGGCCGGATGTCAGTACCACGCGCAGCGCCGGGTAGGCGGCCTGTAGCGTGCGGTACAACCGCACACCGTCGCCGCCTTCGCCCAGCATGATGTCGGACAGCACCACATCGGCCTGGCCACCGGCGGCCAGCCAGCCCAGCAGCGCCGCCTCGCTGGCAAAGGTACTGACGCGTGCGCCCAGTGCGGCCAACTGTTGTTGTGCGGTGTCGCGTACGTCGGCGTCGTCTTCTACCAGCAGCACGTGCCTGGCCGGCAACACGGCGGGCAAAGCCGTGGCGCAGGCTAGCGGGCTGCACTGGCTAGTGCTGGCCGGCAGCTCGATGCACACGGTCGTGCCTTCGCCCTGCTGGCTGTGGATGGCCAGCTCGCCGCCGCTTTGCTTCACAAAACCATACACGATGGACAAGCCCAGGCCGCTGCCCTTGCCCTGCGCCTTGGTGGTAAAGAACGGCTCCAGTACGTGCGGCAATACCTCGGGCGGGATGCCCGGCCCGTCATCCTGCACATTGATGGCCACCCAGTCGCGGCCATCGCGCGCTATGCGGCCAACCCTCAGCTGCAGACTGCCGCGCTCGCCCATGGCCTGCGCTGCGTTCAGCGCCAGGTTGAGAATGGCGTTTTCCAGCTGGCCACGGTCTACCTGCACCACCTGCCCTTCCGGTGCGTCTACGCTGACGCGGATACCGTCGCTCACGCTGTATTCCACCAGATCCAGCATTTCGTACAGCATGTCGCCCACGTCTACCGGCTCGGTGCACAAAGGCTGACGGCGGGCAAAGGCCAGCAGGCGCCGGGTGAGCGCCGCCGCCTTGTTGGCCGCCGCGTGGGCGCGCTCCAGCCGCTGCCGTGCGTCGGCCGGCAGGTCGGGGCGCAGCTCCAGCAGCTCCAGGTTGCCCAGGATGGCAATCAGGATGTTGTTGAAGTCGTGCGCCACACCGCCGGTGAGCTGGCCCAGCACTTCCATCTTTTGCATCTGTTGCAGCTGCGCTTCGGCGGCGCGGCGCGCCGACACATCGCGGCATACCGCTACCCAGCCGCCTTCCGGCATGGCGTGGCTCATGAACTCCAGCACGCGCCCGCCGGGCAGGTGCAGCTCGGCATGGCTGGCTATGCGGTGGCTATCGTCCGGCTGCGCCACGGTGTCGCCGGCGACCGCCTCCCAGCGGGTACCCGCCGGCATGGCCGCGCGCAGGGCGGTGTAGGGCATGCCGCTGTGCAGGCTATCTGCCGCCATGCCCAGCTGGGCCGGGAATTGCGGGTTCCATACCATCAGTTTGCCGTCCTCGTCGTATACCGACAGGCCGTCGTGCATGCTGCGGAACACGGTTTGCAGCAGGCGGCGCTGCGCTTCAATACCGTGCGACAGGCGCTGTTTTTCCAGCAGGTTGTCGCGAAACACCTGAAAGGCCCGCGCCAGGTCGCCGATTTCGTCGGCTTGCTCGGTAGCCGGGGTGAGCTGCTCGGTATCGCCGCCAGCCAGGCGGCTCATCACGCTGGAAATTGCCTGCATGCGCTGCGCCACGCGCCGCACATAGGCTGCGGCCAACATGGCAACCGCCACGCCGATGGCGGCCAGCAGCAAGGCGCTACTGCTGCCGGAGCGGATCTCGGTAGCCATCTGGCCACTGCGGTCGTCGGCCTGCTGGCGTATGGCCTGCACATAGTTGGCCGTACGGCGGCTCAGGTGCTCGGCATTGCTGCGGTACAGCTGCAGCAGCACAGCAATGCGCTCGCCACTTTCGGTAAGCTGGCGTTGCTGCTCGAACAGGTTTTGTGGTGCCTGCGCCATCACCTCCAGCTCCACCACCAGCCAGTCTGGCAGCTGGGCGGTTTCGCCACGGCGCGCCATGGCCAGCATCAGCGCTTCGGCGCTGGCCTCCAGCTCGCCGAGGCGGGCACGGTCGCGCGATAGCGGCACGGCCAGCAGGGTTTGCCATAGCGGAATCAGCGTGGGGGCACGCCGTGCCTGGGCGGCATGCTGGGCGGCCAACCTGCTGCCCAGCTCGTCCAGCCGCGCCATGTAGGCATTCAGGATCTGCTGGCTGCGCCGGCGCTGGGCCGACAGCAGCAAGAGCTGCGACAGGTCGCGCTCGGCGCCTTCCAGCATGCTGCTCACCGCCAGCTGACGGTCGGCTTCGGGCGGCAGGTTGAGCGAGAGCAGGCGGATTTCGCGGGTGAGCGCCTGCAGGCGGTTGATGTCGCGCGACAGGGTTTCCGGCGCATAACTATCGGCCAGCGACGGGGCAATGGCGGCGATCTGCGATACCTTTTCGGCCAGCTCCAGTACACGGGCCAGCTCCGGCATGACTTGTTCGCGAAAGCCGGTGAGGGTGTCCAGCGTGTTGCGCATGGCGCTGATGCTGACCACGATCACCACCAGCATCAGCACAAACAGCAGCACAAAGGCTGCCTGCAGCCGGGCGCGTATCGGCTGGGCACGCAACTGTTGCAGCAAGGCGGGAATCATGCGGCCTGGGTTTTGCTGACGCTGGCGCGAAACACATAACCGGCACCGCGTTCGGTGCAGATAAGCTCGGGCAGGCGCGGGGTGGGTTCGATCTTGCGGCGCAGGCGCAGTATCAGCACATCGATGGTGCGGTCGTATACCTCGGTGTCCAGGCCACGGGTTTGTTCCAGCAGCTGTTCGCGGCTCCACACCCGGCCTGGGTGGCGCACCAATGCGGCCAACAATGCGTATTCGCCTTGCGTGAGCGGGCACGGCTCGCCGCCACGGCTATGGCGCAACTCGCGCGCGGTGGCGTCTAGCACCCAGCCGTGAAAGCAGTAGCATTCGTGCGCCTCGCCCGGCTTGCGCAGCATGGGCAGTGACAGCTCGGTGGCACGGCGCAGCGCGGCGCGCACGCGGGCCAGGAACTCGCGGCCGGAAAACGGCTTGGTCAGGTAGTCGTCGGCGGCCAGCTCCAGCCCCAGCACACGGTCGGTTTCGTCGCCCTTGCCGCTCATCATGATGATGGGCACGGCTGACTGCGCACGCAGGGTGCGCGCCAGCTGCAGGCCGTCTTCGCCTTTTAGCCGCAGATCCAGCACCACCAGCGCAAAAGCCTGCTGCTGCAGCGCGGCCTGCATCTCGCGGCCATTGGCAGCGCCCACTACCGCGTAGCCACAGTCCTGCAGCAGCGCGGCCAGCCAGTCGCGGATATCGGCCTCGTCATCCACAATCAGCACGGCATGCTTGTCGTCCATTATTGTCTCCCTGTTTTTTACCATCAGGTTTAACAGAAAGCCGTGTGGCGTGTGTTTCAATTATTTCAAATCGAAGGCAATAAAAAACCCCGCGTGCAGTAGCAGGCAGGGTCATGGGCAAGGTTGGCCGCACGCGGCGGCCAGCCAGGTTTAGCTGGCGCTGGCGTCGCCGGCGATTTGCGACTGCTGGTAGTTGGCCAGGCCGACCAGACCGATCAGCTTGATCTGCTGTTCCAGCCAGTGGGCGTGGTCGTTTTCGGTTTCTTCCAGCAGCACCATCAGCTGCTCGCGGGTGATGTAGTCGCGCTCTTGCTCGCAGACGGCGATCACGTCTTTCAGCGCGGCGGCAACACGGTATTCTACGTCCAGGTCGCTTTGCAGCATGGACGGCACGTCGTCACCGATAACAATCGGCACGCGCTTGGCCACGTTGGGCTTGCCGCCCAGGAACAGGATGCGGGCAATCAGCGTGCGGGCGTGTTCCAGCTCGTCTTCGCGCTCGTGGTCGATACGGGCAAACAGCTTGTTCAGGCCCCAGTCTTTATACATTTCGGCGTGTACAAAATACTGGTCGGCAGCGGACAGTTCTTCTGCCAGCAGGTCGTTAAGCAGCGCAATGATTTTTGGATGGCCTTGCATGGTGTGTGCCCCTGTAATGCTGGTAATGACGTTAACAGCCGGATTCTAGTACAGGCTAGCGGGGCTGTCATGGTACATTTTTGCGAATAATTCGCAATAATATTATTTTTAGCACCATCAATATGCCGCAACAGGGCATTAAATATCAAAAAACACAAAAATCATGCACTTAAAACAAGATACATAGCATAGCCGCACCGAATCCGGCCACAGCCAGGCCACGCCATGGCAAAGTAGCGCCTGCGCCTGTGTACCAGTAAAATCCTGCCAACTGAAAGCCAGCCTGAAAGAGAACAGTACGATGACCATCAAATCCGACAAATGGATTCGCCGCATGGCAGAACAACACGGCATGATCGAGCCGTTTGTTCACGACCAGATCAAGAACGTCAACGGCGAAAAGGTGATCTCGTTCGGCACCTCCAGCTACGGCTACGATATCCGCTGCGCGGATGAATTCAAGGTGTTTACCAATATCAACAGCACCATTGTTGACCCGAAAAACTTCGACCCGGATTCGTTTGTAGAAGTGTCCGGCAAGGGCTACTGCATTATTCCGCCCAACAGCTTTGCACTGGCACGCACGGTGGAGTACTTCCGCATCCCGCGCTCGGTGCTGACCGTGTGCCTGGGTAAATCCACCTATGCCCGCTGCGGCATTATCGTGAACGTGACCCCGTTCGAGCCGGAATGGGAAGGCTACGTCACGCTGGAGTTTTCCAACACCACCCCGCTGCCCGCCAAAATCTACGCCAACGAAGGCGTGGCGCAGGTGCTGTTCTTCGAGTCGGACGAGATCTGCGATGTGTCCTACAAAGACCGTGCCGGCAAATACATGGGCCAGGTAGGCGTTACCCTGCCCCGCCCTTAAGCGGCAAGCAGCACCCACACAACGCGGCCCAGGCCGCGTTTTTTGTTTTGGATCAAAGCTCGCATTTTGCCGCTACTGGTCTAGGATGAAATCAGGGTGTGCCAATACTGCCACCCTGGGCACAGCAAGCCGTTTCTTATGAGCGTTGTGGTTCCCCCTTGCCGCTTCGCTCTTTTTTTGTCCATTTTAATTGTGTACAATCTAATTTTTCACAATAAAATATCGCCATGTCTATCTATCAATACCGCGTACCCGCCCTGCTGGGCGGTGAAATCAATCTGGCCAACTACCAGGGCCAGGTCATGCTGCTGGTGAATACCGCCAGCGCGTGCGGCTTTACCTATCAATACGAAGGGCTGGAAGCGCTACACCGCGAGCTGGGTGACAAAGGCCTGGCAGTGATCGGTTTCCCCTGCAACCAGTTTGGCCAGCAGGAACCCGGCGGCGCCGAAGCCATCGGCAGCTTTTGCCAGAAAAACTACGGCGTGAGCTTTACCATGGCAGCCAAGATCGACGTAAATGGCGCGCAAGCCCACCCGCTATGGCAGCACCTGAAACAGCAGAAAGCCGGCATCCTGGGCACCCGTGGCATTAAATGGAACTTCACCAAGTTTCTGGTCAATCGCCAAGGCCAGGTCGTGGGCCGCTTTGGCCCGCGCACCAAGCCAGAAGCCCTGCGTGCGCAGATCGAGGCCCTGCTGTGAACCCGGCGCTGCTGCTGGACAGCCAGCTGTGCTTTGCGCTGTATACCGCCAGCCGCAGCATGACCCAGGCCTACCAGCCGCTGCTTGGCGAGCTGGGGCTAACCTACCCGCAATATCTGGTCATGCTGGTGCTGTGGGAAGAAGACGGTGTCACGGTAAAACGGCTGGGCGAGCGCTTGCTGCTGGATTCGGGCACGCTCACGCCGCTGCTGAAACGGCTGGAGACGGCTGGCCTGCTGGTACGCCAGCGTGCCAGCGAGGACGAACGGCGGGTGGAGGTGTGGCTAAGCCCGGCCGGCAAGGCGCTGGAAACCCATGCCGCCGCCGTGCCCCAGGCCATGCGCTGCCGCTACGGCGCCGAGGGGCGCGAGGCCGAGTCGGCCATGCTGCGGCAAACCCTGCAGCAACTGACCAAGCTACTGCAGGGCAAGCAGGATCAAGACTAGATGAGACTAGATGGCTTCGCTGGCCGCCTGGCACGGGCTGTCCAGTGCCTCGCGCGCCAGCCTGGCCAGCGCTGCCAGGTCTGCGTCCAGATGCTGTTGCATATGGCGCAGGGCACCAGCCAGAATCGCGGATGCCAGCAGTGCTTCGTCACACTGAAATACCTGGGCCATGGCGCGCAGCTGGCTGCAGGTCTGGTGGTTCAGCGGCAGAACCAGCTGGCGTACCGGGTCTACCGACAGTAGCTGGCCCAGGTCGCGGCCTTCGGCCTGGTGGTGCTCCAGCTGGGCGATAAAGTCGTGCAGCGTATCGTTCATGTGTCACCTCTGCTTTACGGGTGGATACCCGTTTCAGCATGGCACACGCGCCGCCCTTTCCCAGTGCAATAGCGATAAAAAATGATCGCCATCAAGTGCTTAGGTCAAGCACTAGCCGCCTTCGTGCAGGTCGCCATCCACATAACGCCACGCACCGTCTTCACGGCAAAAGCGGCTGGTTTCGTGCAAGCGGTAGGCCCGCCCGCCCACCTTGTAGCGCGCCACGAATTCCACCGTCCCCGCCTCGTCACCCGCCTGGCCCGCGGCTGCGGCCAACACTTGCAGGCCCAGCCATTTCACCCCGTCGTCACCGGACAGGTCCAGGCTGACCGGCCGGGTGCCTTGTGCCCAGGTTTGCAGCAGATAAGGCTCCAGCCGAAGTACAAAGGCGCTATAGCGCGAACGCATCAGCTGCACCGCCTCGGCAGGTAGCGCACCGGCGTGGTAGCGGCCGCAGCACTGCTCGTAAGGTAAAGGTTGGCCGCAGTGGCAGCCGCTAACTGGCGTGTTTTTTTTCATGGTGTTGCCCCCAGTGGCGGCAGGCCGTAAAGCTTGAACAAGAAATGGGCAAAGGCAGGCTGGGCGGGCTTGTCCGGCAAGGCAGGCCAGCGCCGCTGCCACAGCTGCAGGCGGTCTTCCATCAGCTTTTGCGCACGGGCGCTGTCGATCTGGCCGGCGTCGCGCTGCTGGGCGATGCGGCGATAGGTACGAAACAGGTCGTCGTCTACCGCGTTGCGGCCCACTTGCTGCTGGCGCAGCGCATCCAGCCGGTCGGCCACCTGCACGCGTGTCAGCTCGCCTTTTGCCACACGCGGTGCCAGCTGCTGTGCTTCGCGCATCAGGCTATCCGCCGCGCGGGACGTACCCAGCTCCGGCAGGGCGGCGCAGCCGGCCAGCCACAACAGTGACAGGAAAAGAATCAGTTTTTTCATGGCGGTGATTGTAATACCGGCAAGGCCCTAAGCTGTCGATAAATGCAAAACCCCGCCACTCGGGCGGGGTTGCGGGTGAATGCCAAGCGGGCAATCAGTCGGCCAGATGCTGGAACAGCGCGGTGGACAGGTAACGCTCGCCAAACGACGGAATCACCACCACGATCAGCTTGCCAGCATTTTCCGGGCGCTTGGCCAGCTGCAAGGCAGCCCAGACGGCAGCACCGGACGAAATACCCACCAGTACGCCTTCCTGTGTAGCCACATTACGCGCGGTTTCAAAGGCGTCGTCGTTGGCGACGCGGATGATTTCGTCGTAGATGCCGGTGTTCAGGATGGGGGGCACAAAGCCGGCACCAATCCCCTGAATCGGGTGCGGGCCTTTGGCACCGCCAGACAGCACCGGAGAGGCATCCGGCTCTACCGCCACGACCTGCACGCCAGGTTTGCGTTCTTTCAGTACCTCGCCCACACCGGTAATGGTACCGCCGGTGCCCACGCCGGCCACCAGGATATCGATCTGACCATCGGTATCGCGCCAGATTTCCTCGGCGGTGGTACTGCGGTGGATGGCCGGGTTGGCCGGGTTTTCAAACTGCTGCGGCAGGAAGTGGGTGTCCGGGTTGGCCGCCACGATCTCACGCGCCTTGGCAATGGCACCACCCATGCCGTCCGGGCCGGGGGTAAGCACCAGCTCGGCACCATAGGCACGCAGCAGCTGACGGCGTTCGCGGCTCATGGTTTCCGGCATGGTGATGATCAGCTTGTAGCCGCGTGCAGCGCACACCATGGCCAGGCCGATGCCGGTATTACCCGAGGTAGGCTCGACAATCACTGTACCAGGGCCGATCTTGCCGTCCCGCTCTGCCGCCTCGATCATCGCCACGGCAATACGGTCTTTTACGCTGTGGCCCGGGTTGAAGAACTCCAGCTTGGCCACCACAGTGGCGCCAGCGCCCTCGGTAACGCGGTTCAGGCGCACCAGTGGGGTATTACCGATAAGGTCGGTAACGGAAGAGGCAATACGCATTGTTTATTCTCCTGTTGAGCGCACGGCGCAGGCCGTTATGCTGGGCAATTCTATACAGCCCCAGCCGGGCTGACTAATACCGTTTTTTGCTAAGTTTCGCACGCTTGTCTATATCAGACCGTTACGAGATACCGGGCATCACGCGGCAGCCAGCCTGCCAGGCGCTATCGTCAAACGCCACCAGCACGATGCGCTGCAGGCTGTGCGCAGGTGCGGCGGCCAACCATTGGTTGATAGCCTGCCAGGCAACGTGCATGGCGGCCAGCGCCGGATAGCTGCCACCGCTAATCGCGGGGAAGCCCAACGAGCTCACGCCGCGTGCGGCAGCCTCGTCCAGACAGTGGCGATAGCACGACGCCAGTACCTCGTCCTCGCCATCGTCGCCGCCACGCCATACCGGGCCTACCGTATGCAGCACAAAACGTGCAGGCAACTGAAAGCCGGGTGTGACCCGAACCTGCCCTGCCGGGCAAAAGCCCAGCGCCAGGCAAGCCTGCAGCAGAGCGGGGCCGGCTGCGCGGTGGATGGCACCATCCACGCCACCACCGGCGCCACGCAGGCCAGGGTTGGCCGCATTGACAATGGCGTCTACCTGCAGCCGGGTGATATCCCCACGCCACAGCTCGATGGTGACACCGTGTTGCCGGGTGAGCATGTGCATCCTTTCCTTGCTGCCCAAGCGGCAGCAAACACAAAAACAAAACCCCTCAAGCACAGGCTGGAGGGGTTGGGTAAACAGGCGCGGTGTTTATTCCGCGGCAGATTCTGCGGCCGGGGTATCTACCTGGGCAACAGCCTCGGGGGCAGCTGCAGGGGCAGCAGCGTCAGCCTTGGCCGGGCGTGGCTGGGCCATGCGCTCGGCGGCGGCTTTTTCTTCCGGGCTCACCACGCCTACCGGCTTCATGGCCAGGTCAAAGCGCTTGCCACCCCGCGCCAGCGACTTGATATAGCGCTGGCGGCGGCAGTGGTTGGCCAGCACGCGGGCGACCAGCTGCGCATCAAACTGCGGCAGCGCGGCAATCAGCGCCTCGTGAATGCCCAATGCCAGCGGCAGGAAACGCTTGAATACGTCGTATTTGGCGTAAACGTGAGCAGCAATCATCTCGGTCTGGCTTTTTTTGCTCAGACTCTGTACTGCCGTCTTCAGTGCGGCACCCAGTGCCGTTTCATTATTGGATTTCATTGCATTTTTCATGGTTCAAGTCACTGGGCAAAACACGTTTGCGCGCAGTCCTTTCAAAAACAAGACACTAGGACAGCGACGCCATCCGGCAAAAAGGGGGCTATCTTAATGCAGCTGCGGCACAGATGCCAGCAACAATACACCGGGCTGCCGTTTTACCAGCAGTTGGCCGCACTATACCCGCTGTACGTAGTGCTGACACCTTTACTGCCCGTGCTGCTGAGCGTGAGGATATTGCACTTGTCGGTATTCTGCCCGGCTTTGCTTTGCGGGGTGGCGTTCAGGGTATAGCTGGCGGCAGGGTTGGGCGCCGTAATGCTGATGCTGTAAAAGCCGTTTTCGGTGACACCGCTGCTGCTCAGCCCCATCACTGTCCCCAACGAGGCAATGGTGGTGCTGTACTGGTTATTGACCGAATAGAAGCGCTCCTGCGCCAGGGCGACCGCAGCCAGCGCGGTTTTGGCCTCGGTACGGTTGGAACGCACAACATAATCACGGTACATCGGCATGGCAATGGCGGACAGAATGCCGACAATGGCCACCACAATCACCAGCTCGATCAAGGTAAAACCCTGGTTGTTCTTCATTTTCTCTCCATCAGGCACGGCCACAGCGGCCTGCCTTTGCATGCTGAAAGCAGCTTGTGGCCCGCTACTCTTCTACCGAAACAACGGCTTCCAGTGCGGTGACCGAGTCGTTACGTACGCCCGTACCACTGGCCACGATGCGGTAATACACCCGGCCTGCCGATGCCGTACAGTTGTTGACGCAGCCGATGGTGTAGCTGGCAGAAGCCCCCGCCAGCGATGACACCACACCACGTGCCGGCAGCGAGTTGGACGCGGTGATGCTAGCCAGATCATCCACCGTGGTCAGATAAATTTCGCCTTCCCGCAGTGCAGCTTCAGCCGCCAGAAACGAGACGTTCTTTTCGCGCAGGTTGCCCGAAATCTTTTCTTGCACAATGGCGCTTTTGGTCACGGCAAAGCCCAGCAGGCCCAGCACCAGCAGGAACACCATCACCACCAGCAGGGAAAAGCCCTGCTGCATTGCTACCCTGCTCATGGGATATTCCTCAGATAAACCGATGACCGGAACACCTTCGCAATCGCCCGGTTGGGCGGGGTATAGGCATTCCCGTCGCAGTCTGCTGCAATCGTCTGGCTTACCGGGCTGACATTGTTCTCCAGCGATTGCACCAGCAGGCAGAGTCTGACAGCGTATACCGCGGAAGCCGGTGCATTTTGTACGTATTGGTCAGCAATGCGGTCCAGCGGATTCACGCTGTCCTGCCCGTACGCCAGGCGAAGCTGCGCCACGCCAGGCACGACTTCTGTCCCGTCGCACATCAGGCTGGTTCCGCTAGTATTGATCATGTGCGTAGACGTGGTATTGGCGGCAACACCTTGCCCTTGGCAATTCACCAGGCTCGTATCATCGGCACCGCGGTAACGCACCTGCACCGTGCCCGAGGTACCCAGCAGCACTTGCCCTGCCGCCATGGCCAGTGCCGTGCCACTGGCATTTTGCTGGGTGAACACGCTATTAAAATCCGTAGTTGCCACCTGCACCGCGCCAATATAGCCCGCCTGGCGCAGCTGCTGCGCCAGCCAGGAGGTAGCAAAACGGCCACGCTCCTGGATGTCGGCCTGTGCCTGCTGGGTGCGGTAGGTCATCTTGTTGGCCACAAAAAACTGCGCTGCCACCAGAATCAGAAAGAGCGACAGTGCCAGCGACAGCATCAGCTCGATAATGGTCAAACCGGTTTGTTTGTGTTTCATGATACTCACCGGAATGTGTAACTGATGCTGGCAACCGTCGCCGAGGCACGCAGCTCTTGCCATGTTAGCGATACCTGCAACGAACAGGGTTGGTTAGCCGCTGCACCGGATGCCAGAGAGAAATTACAGTTGGCTGCCGTAATGCCGCTGGCCACAACACCGTTGCGCAGTAAATTCAGTGCCCAGGTACCCTGCGGCAGCGTGCCGGATGCATCGGTTACCCACTGCGTCATCGAAGCCACGTCAGCATTCACGATGGCAGTCTGGCTGGCATTGGTCACCTTGGCGCACTCGGCCGCCCGGTCGGTCAGCGCGGTATTGGATGCTTGCTGCAGATAGCAGGCCACCACCGGCGCCAGGATATACACGCTATTGTCTTCGTCGTAACGGTAGATGCTGTCCCCGGTATTGGTACGCATGCGCTCCGAAAAAGCCACGGCAAACTCGCTGGCTGCGGTACGCAAATACGCGGCGTTGGTCGCTTGCAAGGCATTGGTCTGCAATGCCGAAATAGCCAGCAGGCCAAAGCCGATGATGACCACTGACACCAGCAGTTCGACAAAGGCAAAACCCTGCGTGCGAAGAGGTTTGTTCATTAATTCGTCACCCTGATCGTACCGTAGGGTGCCACCGTGACGCTGGCAGACACCGTGTTATCACTATTACTGAAGGTAATGAGCTGGTTGTTCGGCACGCGGGCATTGGTTGCGGTACTTTTCACCTGGCCGCTGGGCGCAAAGCGCAGGCCAACCAGGCCGCTGGAGGCATTGGCGCCCGCCTCGGCCTGGTGCACTTTCAGCACGGTGCCGCTAGCCCCACCACCCTGCACGATGGTGAGCCAGTTTTTAGGCCAGTCAGAGGCAGCACCACAAGCCGTTGCCGTACTGGAAGACGCGGCGCACACGCTGACATCAAAGCCGCGCCGTATCGCCTCCGAGCGGGCATTATTGAGGTCGGCCGCCAGCGCATAGGCAAACGACTGGACTTTGTTCTGCGCCACAAAGCGCGAATACGCTGGCACGGCATACGCCATCACGATGGCGATGATTGCTACCGTGATGACTAGCTCTACCAGCGTAAAACCGTGTTCCTGCCTCATGGCTGCCTTACCCGACACTGCACGACACTACCTTCAAAATAGCCCATCAGACCTCTGACCCGGCGCGCACTTTTACAGAAAAACCTTGCAACAAAAGCAAGCGTACCGCAGCGCACTCTATCGATACAAACATATTTCTCGTGTTTGCTTATAGCTGTTAAAAGCCAAGCCCTATTTTAAACCAGGCTTGTCTACTGGCACGCAAGGCAGGCTTTTGTTTTATCGACACGGCAGCATGCGCCTTGAGCAGCTTTCAGGACAGCTGCCGTGCGCTCAGCTCGGCCAGACGGTGCAGGCCACGCTCATAGGCGTCGCTCCACGGGTAGCAACACGATAGCCGCACACAGTTGCGGTAGCGCCCGCGCGGCGAATACAGCGCCCCCGGCACCAGCAGCATTTTTTCGGCATAGGCTGCTCGCGACAGGGCCAGTGAGTCAACCTCGCCAGGCAGCTCTACCCACAGCAAACACCCGCCCGATGGCGAGGTGGCACGCGTCCCGGCGGGAAAAACCTGCGCCACCACGTCCTGCAAGCGCGACATCTGTGCCTGGTAGTGACGGCGCAAAAAGCGCAGGTGCTGGTCATAGGCGCCGTCTTGCAGGTAGACGCCCAGCGTTTCCTCCAGCAGGCGCGGCTGGGAAAGCGACGAGGCAAACTTCAGCCGCGTCAGCTCGCGCCGGTAGTGGCCAGGGGCAATCCAGCCCACGCGAAAGCCGGGGGCCAGCGTTTTATTGAAGCTGCCGCACAGCAGCACATAACCATCGGTATCAAACGCTTTTACCGCGTCCGGCGTTACCTGGCCGTAGAACAGGTCGGCATGCGGGCAGTCCTCGATCAGTGGTACACGGTAGCGGTTGGCCAGTGCGGCCAACCTTTGCTTGTTCTCCAGCGGCATGGTGGCACCCAGCGGGTTGTGCACCGTGGGCATGGCCACAATAGCATTGAGCCGCTTTTCTTCCAGCAGTAATTCCAGCGCATCCAGCGATAACCCGCTAGTGGGGTGGGTAGGGATTTCGATCACATTCACGCCCAGGCTCTTCAGCAGGGGCAGCAGCAAAAAGTAGGTTGGCGATTCCAGCCCGATGGTGTCGCCGTGCTTGCACACTGTCCGCAGCGCCAGCTGCAGTGCCTCGGTACAGCCATTGGTAGTGACGATGTCGTCTGCCCCCAGCACCACCCCCCAGGCCAGTGCACGCCGTGCCACCTGCTCGCGCAGGGCTTGCGAACCGGGCGGGTAACTGTAATCGGTCGCCAGTGTCGGCTGCTCGCGCGTGAGCTTGTGCAGGATGTGCTTAAGCCGCGTGGTGGGATAAAAATCACTGCCGCGTGGCGAGGCCATGGACAGATCCAGGTAGCCCGGCTGTTGCTGTGCGGCCAACACCAGTTCGATGTTATCCAGCACCTCGTCACCGGTGGCCACGGTGCCGCTTTGCCGGCTCATGTGGGGTAAGGGCAGGCGTGTTTGCGCCCGCACATAAAAACCGGACTGCGGCCGCGCCTCCACCAGGCCACGTTCTTCCAGTAGCCGGTAGGCCGACAAAATGGTGGCCGGGCTCAGTTGGTACTGGGCGCAGGCCTTGCGTACCGATGGCATTTTTTCGCCAGGGCGCAGCACGCCACGCTGCATCAGGGCAGTCCATTCGTTGACCAGCTGCATGTAACGTAATTCTTGTGCCATCGGGTTCCACCAGTACAGTTGCCGCCACGCTTGATAGTAACAGTTGCATCAAGACCAAACTGTTACGGTTTCAAAAGTGATTTTCTGAATCTGTTATTATAAATGGCTTCCGCCTATCATGCAGCGCATCCTTGCCACCCTTGCTGCGCCTGCACATGAATACCGTTGCCTTGCTGATTTACCTGTCCGTGATGGCCCTCACGCCGGGGCCGAATAACCTGATTCTGGCCGCCAGCGGACTGAACCACGGCTTTGGCCGCACCCTGCCCTCACTGCTGGGCATTTCTACCGGCCTGGCCCTGCAGGCCGCCATCATCATTCTGTTCATGAGCGAGCTGGCACCGCTGCTCAGCAGCCTGAAACCCGCGCTGACGCTGGCTGGCTGTGCCTATCTGCTGTACCTGGCATGGCAGATGAAACAGGCTGGCACGCTGGGCAGCCACGATGACGAGGTACAACCGATGAGCTTCATGGGTGGCATCGGGTTCCAGTGGCTCAACCCCAAAAGCTGGATGATGAGCCTGAATATGGGCATGGTGTTTTTGCCGCAAGACATGCCCGCCGGGCAGGCTGCCGTGCTGTTCTTTGCACTGGTCTTTATCACCATGATGCCGTGCATCAGCGTATGGGCTGGCGCCGGCGTGGCACTGCAGCGGCTATTGAATACGCCACGCCGGATGGCATGGTTCAACAGCACCATGGCCACCACACTGGCCGGTACGGCACTGTGGCTGCTGCTGGACAACCTGCCCGCCAGCCGCCTGGCGGCCCTGCCCTTTAGCGCCTGAGCCCCGCCGGCAAGCCATACAGCCACGTGGCACGGGGCGGTTTTATCGCACAGGCGGTTTGCCCGCCCTTTCGCTGGCAACGTACAATGGCGGTTTTACGATTTCGCAGGCGTAGACCATGATCCGCACCCGTTTTGCCCCTAGCCCCACCGGTTTCCTGCACATCGGCGGCGTGCGCACGGCACTGTTCTCCTGGGCGTTTGCCCGCAAGCAAGGCGGCACCTTTGTGCTGCGCATCGAAGACACCGACCTGGAGCGCTCCACACCGGAATCGGTCAAAGCCATCATGGATGGCATGCACTGGGTCGGCCTGGACTACGACGAAGGGCCGTTCTACCAGACCCAGCGCTTCGACCGTTATAAAGAAGTGATCCAGCAGCTACTGGCCAGTGGCCATGCCTACTACTGCTACTGCAGCAAGGAAGAGCTGGAAACCCTGCGCGCCGAGCAAGAAGCCCGCGGCGAAAAGCCGCGCTACGACCGCCGCTGGCGCCCGGAGGCAGGCAAGACCCTGCCGCAGCCACCGGCAGATGTGCAGCCCGTGGTGCGTTTCAAAACCCCGCTGGACGGTTCGGTAGCGTGGGAAGACGCGGTAAAAGGCCGCATCGAGATCAATAACGAAGAGCTGGACGACCTGATCATCGCCCGCCCGGACGGTAGCCCCACCTACAACTTCTGCGTGGTGGTTGACGACTGGGACATGAATATCACCCACGTTATCCGCGGCGATGACCATGTGAACAACACCCCGCGCCAGATCAACATCCTGCTGGCGCTGGGTGCTCCGCTGCCGGTATACGGCCACCTGCCGATGATCCTCAACGAAGACGGCCAGAAGATGTCCAAGCGCCGCGACGCGGTAAGCGTGGTGGACTACGCCGCCAAGGGCATCCTGCCGGAAGCGCTGCTGAACTACCTGGCACGCCTGGGCTGGGGCCATGGTGACGAAGAGTTCTTCAATATGGAACAGTTCGTGGAATGGTTTAGCCTGGAAGCCGTTAGCCCGTCAGCCAGCCGCTTCAACAACGAAAAATTCCTGTGGCTGAACGCACAGCACATCAAGGCTGCCGACACCCAGCACCTGGCCGACCTGATTGCCGACCGCCTGACTGCGGCCAACGTAGACACCAGCAGTGGCCCGGCGCTGGCCGACGTGATTGCCCTGGTAAAAGAGCGCGTGCAAGACCTGAACGCGCTGGCGCGCGAAGTGGATTACTTCTACAGCAAGCGCACGCCACAGGCCGAAGACGTGGAAAAACACCTGTCTGCCGACAGCCTGGCGCGCATGCAGCGCTTTGCCGAGCGCCTGGCCGGCCTGGACAGCTGGACAGCTGAAAGCATCCACGGTCTGTTCAAGCCGTTCTGCGCCGACGAAGGCATCAAGATGGGCCAGCTGGGCATGCCACTGCGCGTACTGGTATGCGGCACCACCCAGACCCCATCGGTAGATGCGGTGCTGGCACTGATTGGCCAGCAGGAAGTACTGCGCCGCATCCGCGGCTAAGCGCCACACCCTGCCACATACGGCAAACCCCTCTTCGCCCAGTGCGAGAGGGGTTTTCTTTTATGCGGCCAACGCTGGCTGACACGCACGATTTCACTACGTTTCTTATTCAATCGGCACGTAGTACCAAAATACCAACAGGCTAATTTATTGAAATATAACCTGTGGGAAATTGTTGTTTTATCTAGATTACCGCCAGCACGCACAATCCAATCAAGACGAGCCCTGCGCTAGCTGCCCTAGCCATGGCAAACCCACCCACAAACCAGAGCAACCACGCATAGACAAGGAGGCAAGCCATGAGCATCACTCGCATCTGCATCGCGCTTGGCCTGCCCGTCTGCTTGTCTCCCGCCCTGGCGCTGGCCATGACGGTCAACCCCGCTATTACCCTGGCCACGCTGGAATACCCGCCGTTTTGCGACAGCCAGAAACCGGGCGGTGGCGCCTTGGTGAGCATTGTGCGGGAAGCATTTGCCCAAGAGGACATACCCGTCAACGTAGTTGTCATGCCATGGCAGCGCGTGATGTCGCTTAGCCAGCATGGCCGTTTTGACGGCGTCATCGGCGTATGGCAGACAGACCTGAAAAGCATGCGGCTAAAAGCAGGCAACCCGGTATTCCACAGCCTGATCGGAGTCTATGTAGTACAGGGGGCAGCACCACTCCCCCTGGCCAGCAGCTGGTTAGGCGGCAAGCTTGCCGGCACCGTAGCGGGCTACCACTACCCGGTGAATGTGCTGGCCTTGAACATGGTACTGGACAGCACACGGGACGACGAAACCAACCTGCGCAAACTGCAGCAGCAGCGCGTACAGCTGGCCATCACCGAAAAAGCAGTAGGCGATGCCCTGATACGCTCGGGCAAACTGCCAAGCAGACCAAGACTGGCGTGGGGTGAGCTGGTACTGGCGCAGGAAACACTCTCCGTCGGCTTTGTCACCAGCAGCATGCAGCCATACTTGCTCAGTGCGTTCAACAAGGGGCTATGGAAACTGCACCAGAGCGGGCGCTACCGCCAGATCGTGCTAGCGCACCAGCTACAGGAGTTTGCCGTGCCGGCACAGGCACCATGAAAAAAGCCTGCTCGAAAGCAGGCTTTTGCAATGTGGTCGGGGTGAGAGGATTCGAACCTCCGGCCTCTACGTCCCGAACGTAGCGCTCTACCAGGCTAAGCTACACCCCGCGAACCATTCATTCATCCTGAAACTGACAGTTTGCCGCTGTTTTGCGTTACAATCTGCCGATCTCAGAGGACAAAGATTATCTATCAATTATGTGGTTTAAGCAACTGTCTTTCTTTCGGCTGGACGAGAATTTCCTTATCGATAGCGACAAGCTGGCCGATCAGCTAGCGCGCCGCCCTTTCCAGCGCTGTAGCGGCCTGGACTGGTTCAGCGAAGGCTGGGTTGCCCCGGCCAGCCACCTGGACAGCCCGCTGCACCAGGCACGCGGCTACCAGATGCTGACCCTGCGCCGCGAAGACAAAGTCCTGCCGGCCGGTGTGATCCGCGATCACCTGGACAGCAAGCTGGCCGAGATCGAAGCGGCCGAGCTGCGCAAGGTTGGCCGCAAGGAAAAGCTGGCTCTGAAAGAACAGATCACCGACGACCTGCTGCCACGCGCTTTTACCCGCTCCGGCCGTACCACCGCCTATATCGACAGCCAGCGCGGCTGGCTGATGGTAGACAGCGGCACCGCCAGCAAAGCAGAAAACCTGGTATCCACCCTGCGCGAGGCACTGCCGCCCTTCCCCGCCGCGCTGCCACGCACGGCGCTATCACCGCATGCGGTCATGACCGACTGGCTGGCCGCTGGTGAAGCCGGCTTTGGCTTTGAGCTGGATGCCGAGTGCGAGCTGAAAGACAGCAGCGAAAACGGCGCGGTAGTACGCTGCACCCGCATCGACCTCACCGCCGACGAAATCCGCCAGCACATTGCCACCGGCAAGCAAGTCACCCGCCTGGGCCTGATCTGGCGCGAACGCATCCGCTTTGTGCTGACCGACCAGCTGCAGCTGAAACGCCTGCAGTTTCTGGATGTGCTGCAAGAAGAAGCCAGCCAGGCCGGGGACGACATGGCCAGCCTGTTCGAGGCCACCTTCCTGTTGATGGCAGAAGAGCTGGGCGATCTGGTCAACGACCTGGTGGCCGCATTGGGCGGCCTGGAAGCCAGCCAGCAAAGCAGCAGCACAGCCACCCCCGCACCCACCGCTACCGTGCCGGATGCTGGCAGCAACAGCATAGATGTACCCTGGGCCTGAGCCTGACGGCCACACCGCCGCCTGCGGGGGTGTGGCTTTGCCACATCACTGATGACAAAGCGATAGTTGCGCTGTCTATAGTTATAATCATTTGCTGTAAAATCGTGTAGGCTGAAAGCTGCTACCTCTTAATGCCTGCACCACCATGAATACCAAAGCCAGCAAAACACCTGCCCCCGCAGCCCCGCCAGAGCCGCCACCGCTACCGCCCGTTGAAAACGAGGTGTTTCTGGCCGGTTTGTCTACCACGCACGGCGAACAGCTACTGGCCTTGATGGATGGCGGCAGCCCGATTTACGTGTTTGTACGGCGCAGCTTTGGCAAAACCCAGCAATCCGATTTTTTCCGCATCCAGTTTGCCGCTTATGCCCGGGTAGAAGGCGGACAATGGAAGCAATATCAGGGCGAGGTCAGCGAATGGCTGAACACACGCAACTGCCTGCAGGTATCGGTAGACCACCCGCGCCAGATGGTGCAGTTCGGCCCGAAATCCGGCTTTAACCTGAGCGCCGAGCTGACCGGCCTGGGCCTGACCAGCTATGCCTACGCCCAGGCTATCTTGTGGCTGAAGGCGCACTATTCCGAATACAGCGTGCAGCCCACCACCCTGCCCAACCCCGAAGCCGAAGGCGAAGAAGCGCGCATCAAGCGCAATGCGCGCCTGGCGGCGCAGGGCTTTGATATCGAGTTTCTGGATAGCGAGCAGCGCTCCGGGCGCTATTTCAAGGACAAGATCTCGCGCCTGATCAGCAGCTGGGAAACCGAGAAAATCACCGAAGTCCCTGTTAGCGCCCTGCTGGACAATATCGCGCGTCTGGATGGCGAAAAGGCCGAGCTGCAACGGCAAGTGCATGCCATCAAAACCCAGGAACGCTCGCTGGAAGATTCGCTCAGCAAAGAAAAGCAGACTAACCTGGTGCTCACCGGCGTTACCTGCTTTGTGCTGGTGTTTACCCTGATGGGCATCTTCGGCCTGTATTAAGCGCACCGCACACACAGCAAAAGGTTGGCCGCGGCCAACCTTTTTGCTTTAGCGGCAGGCTTAATCGAAGCCCAGCGCCTGCGGCTGGTCTACCGGCAGCCCGGCCGCTACCCAGGCATCAAAGCCGCCCGCCAGCGACTGTACCTGCACAAAGCCCATGTCTTGCATCACCCGCGCTGCCAGTGCGGCACGCCCGCTGGTTTTGCAGTACAGCAGCACCTGCCGGCCGGTGTCGCCCAGCGTGGCATCGCCAGACAGGCGAAACTCCAGCACGCCGCGCGGCACGTTAATGGCACCGGCCAGGTGGCCGGCGTGGTATTCGTCCGGCTCGCGCACGTCCAGCAGCAATACCTGGCCTGCGGCCACCTGCGCTTTGGCTTCTTCTAGCGTGCATTCATGGATATGTGCCTTGGCGGCAGCCACCAGTTCGTGTGCGTTGCGTTTCAGCATGATCTCTCCTGTATCGGGCCTGCGTGAGGCCCGGTGGCCACCACAAGCCCATGATAATACTGAGCTTGTACATTATCAATTTTTATATTATGTTTCACACAAGATAATTTACCGGGAGCCCACCGTGCACCTGCTTCGCCCCTGCGTGATTGCCCTTTGTGCCAGCCCCGCCCTGGCAGCACCCCTGCCTACCCTGCTACTGGGCAGCCAGCAACACAGCCCGCTGTACCACAGCCAGGGTGTGGTGCAGGCACAGCGCAGCGCCGAGCTGTCGGTACCGGTATCCGGCCGCATTACCCAGCTGTCGGTACGCGCTGGCGACAACGTCAAAGCGGGTACCGTGCTGGCCCGCGTGGATGGCGAAGCGGCGCGGCAGAGCGCCAGCGCCAGCCAGGCGCAGATCGCCGCCGCCCAGGCCCAGCTAGCACAAGTGCAGCGCGAGTTTGCCCGCACGCAAAAGCTGGCCGCGCAAAACTTCATCAGCGCTTCGGCACTGGATGCCGCCCAAGCGCAGCTGAAAACCGCCGAAGCCCAAGCCCGCGCGCAGATGGCCACCGCGCGCGCCAGCGGCGCACAGGCTGGGCTGTACCAGCTCAGCGCCCCGTTTGCCGGCACCATCGCACGCGTTAACGGCGACCTGGGCGCGCTGGCCATGCCGGGCCAGGCCATTGTGGCGATGTACGACGGCAGCGCGCTGCGGGTAGAGGTGCAGCTGCCCGCCAGCGTGTACGCCAACCTCAACCAGCAAGCAGCCCCGGTACTGAGCTGGCGTGGCCAGGCGCTGAAGGTTGGCCGCATCGAGTGGTTTCCGTCTACCGACGCCGGCAGCCAGACCCGCACCGTACGCATCAACCTGCAAGCCGGTAGCGCGGTAGCAGTAGGCGAGATGGTACAAGCCGGCTTTAGCCTGCGCGGCAGCGACAGCCAGCTGCGGGTACCGGCCGCCGCCGTCAGCCGCCAGCGCGAATTTGATACCGTCTACGTGGTAGACCACAGCGGCCGCGCCAGCCTGCGTTTTGTGCGGCTGGGTAGTGCCGAAAACGGCTACTTCCCGGTACTGGCCGGCCTGCGCGCCGGTGAGCGCATTGCCGCCAACGCCGAACAGGCCGCCGCCCTGAGCACCAGCCAGGCAGGAGCACGCTAATGAGCACCCCGCACAAGCTGGGCGTGGCCGGCCGGCTGGCCGCATATTTCCAGCATGCCCGCATTACCCCGCTGATTGCCCTGCTGGCGCTGCTGCTGGGCCTGTTTGCTGTGCTGGTAACTCCGCGTGAAGAAGAGCCGCAGATCAACGTCACCATGGCCAATGTGCTGATTCCCTTCCCCGGTGCCAGTGCAGAAAGCGTGGAAAGCCTGGTGGCACAACCTGCCGAGCAAGTACTAGGGCAGATCGACGGTGTGGATCACCTGTACGCAGTAAGCCGCCCCGGCATGGCCATTCTGACCGTGCAATTCAAGGTGGGCGTGCCGCGCATCGACGCCCTGGTGCGCTTGTACGACACCATCCACAGCCACGCCGACTGGCTGCCGCAAGGCCTGGGCGTAGGCCAGCCGCTAATCAAGCCCAAGGGGATTGATGACGTACCCATCGTTACCTTTACCCTGCATGCCCCCGAGCAAAACCTGGGCAGCCTGGACTTGGCACGCGTTGCCCGCGCGCTAGAAGGCGAGCTCAAGCGCGTGCCTGGCACGCGCGAGGTCACCACCAGCGGCGACCCCGGCCAAGCCATCAACGTGAGCCTGCAGCCACACAAACTGCACACCACCGGCCTCACCGTAGCCGACCTGCGCCAGGCGCTGTCTGCGGCCAACCTGGCGCTGCCACTGGGCCACACCGTGAACCAGCGCGCCATTACGCTGGAAGCTGGCCCCTACCTGCAAAACGCCGACCAGGTGGCCAGCCTGATCGTGGCGGTGCGAAACGGCCGCCCCGTCTACCTGCGTGACGTGGCCGAGGTCAGCGCCGGCGCGCAGCAGGCCAGCCAGTACGTGTGGTACGGCGATGCCCACGGCACGCGCCCGGCAGTCACCCTCAGCATCACCAGCGCTACCACCGCGGCGGTGGCAAAGGCCAGCTTCTGGATCAGCTTTTGCGCTTTGTCGTTGGCGGTGGTGCCGTAGTTGCGCGTCTGTGTCACCTCGACATCGGCGG
>JAIXTB010000118.1 GCA_027484385.1 Neisseriaceae bacterium
AGTTGCTTGAGCCTGGCCATATCGCTGGCATCCAGAATCGATACCTCCTTGCCCAGCAGGCTCTTGGCCGGGCTGGCATCGATATACTCGTCCAGCAATTGCTGCAATAGCACCGATTCAAGCTTGGTAATGCGTTCGCGGTAAGTGTGGCCGGGCAGTTTGTCGCGCAGCATCAGCCTTATCTCGGCAAACAGGGTGAAGTAGGGCTTGTACGGCACGCCACGGGCATCCGGCAGGATGATGTCGATACTGCGGTTGAACTGCTTCACCCATTCCAGAAAGTCTTCCACCGCATCCAGCCGGCTGGTCGGGTCGAGAAATTGCTCGGCATCGCTCTTGTATTGCTCGCGCTGCGTGACAGGGTCGTGCTTTTTGGGTAGCAGCTTCAGGATGCGCGCCAGCGTTGCCTGCAGCTTGGGTAGCTCGCTTTCCACTCCTTGCCACACTTGCGTTGCCTGCAGCTCGCCACCGTACATTTTCAGTGCTTCATCCAGGTGTTCCACCACACCGTGGTAATCGACGATATAGCCCGCATTCT
This sequence comes from Neisseriaceae bacterium, assembly GCA_027484385.1. GTDB lineage: Bacteria > Pseudomonadota > Gammaproteobacteria > Burkholderiales > Chromobacteriaceae > Vogesella. Next base: position 539 of record JAIXTB010000118.1, read on the forward strand.
TGCCGGCCATGGTGCGGTTTACGCGAGCAATGGCTTGCAGCAAGGTGTGTTCTTTTAGTGGCTTGTCGAGGTACATGGTGCCGACGATGGGCGCGTCCCATCCGGTTAGCAGCATGTCGGACACGATGATGAGGCCAACATTATTGGCGTGGGCTTGGCCGTCCTGGCTTTTGCTCTCGTCGCCATAGGGCAGCGGAAACAGCTTGCTGACAAAGTTGGCAACCTGTTCGGCCGGCATGGCTACCGGCTCTTTGCCGGCCTTGATTTCAGCCTTTACCCGTTCTTCGATGCTGCGTACCTGATCCGTGCTGACGTTGTACCCGGCGGCCGCCTCTTGCACCGAGGCACCGGTGCGCGACGCCGTGATGCTGGCCAGTGAAACCACCACCTTGCTTTGAAAGGTCGGCAGCCCCTGCTGGCTGCGCTCGGTCATGATGTCGTCGAGCAAATCCTTGTAGCGCACAGCCATGTCGCGGCCATCGCACACCAGCATGGCCTTCAAGCCCTTGGCTTGTACGTTGGCCACAAAATGCTCAACCAAGTGGCTGGCGACTTGCTCCATGCGGTCGCCGGCCTGGCGCCAGCGTGCCAACAGCTCTTTTTTCAATGCTTGCTGGCGGGCTTCCGGCGCTTGGCTGAATTGCTCTTTAAACGCCTGGTCCAGCTCGGCATTGGGCGCCAGCGCCACCCAGGCGTCTTGGTACTTGATGGGCAACGTGGCGCCATCGGCCACGGCCTCGTGCAGGCGGTACTCGTCGATGTAGCCATCGCCGCCAAACTCGCCCAGCGTATGTTTGTCTTCGTTTAACAGAGGCGTGCCAGTGAAAGCGATGAACTTGGCGTTCGGTAGGCTGGCCCGCATGAAGGCCGCCAGGAAGTCGTACTGGCTACGGTGTGCCTCATCTACCAGCACATAGTAGTTGGGCTTGTTGCTCAGCACCCGGAAGTGCACTTGCTCGCGGCCAACCTCTTCCCATTTGGCGGCTAGCACAGCGCCAGTCGTATCGTACTGGCCAAAGTGAACGTTACGCTCCTCGACCATAAAGAAGTCTTTGCCTGCCCGCACGCGGCGGTGCCGTGTCGCCTGCCGGGTATCGCCTTCTTCATCCGGAGTGGGCACGATGGCAGCCGCTGCTTCATCTGGCTGCTCGTTTTCCTGAAACTTTTGCACCGTGCTGGTAAATACGCTGCCGTAATCGTTGGACAGCAACCGTACCAGCCCGGTGACCGACCCCGCCTGGATGGCCTTGATACCCACCGCGTGAAAGGTGTCGAAGATTTGCTTGTCCAGGTCGCGGCGGTCGGTCAGCACCAGCACGGTGGGGTTGCCCAGGCCCGTGCTTTCGGCACGCAGCATGCGCGCCAGTAGTGCCATGGTCAGCGACTTGCCGCTGCCCTGCGTGTGCCATACCACGCCGCCCATGGGCTTGGGGGCGGTAAGGCGGGCAATGGTTTTGCGCACCGCACGCCACTGCTGGTAGCGCGGCAGCTTTTTCACCGTTTTGCCGTCACGGGTTTCGAACAGCACAAAGTGGGCCACCAGTTCCAGAAAGCGTGCCGGCTCGAACAAGGCCCACAGCAGCTGGTCTTGCTCGCTGGGTTCGCTACCCAGCAAGGCCGCTACTTCGGCGTGCTCGGCCTCCTGCAAGCGGTAGCGGGCGTAGAAGGCCGGCGGCGTGAAGCCTGAATATCCGAGCGGTGCAGCACTTGCTCCCAGAACGCCTTGTTGGCCGGCAGCAGGGCATCGTTCACGCGCTTGCGCAGCTCCAGCAAGGCCGCATCCACCCCGCCTGGGGCCGTGGCCAGCCACGGGTTCAACACCAGCAGCCGGGCTTGCAATACATCCTCCAGCACCGGGGCCAGGTGGCGGTGGGCTACATGCACCATATGCCCCGGCAGATGGGTGTAGCCCAGTTTTACCAGCCACGCGATGGCGGGTGTTTCCACGCCCGTTGCTTCCGTTGACTGGCTCATGCCTTGCTCTTTCCTTGCATGTTTTCCTGCTCCTGCCGGCTGCGGTACCACACCTCGCGGCCAACTTGTTCTGTGTTCACTCGCTTGCGAATCTCGAACTGCCGGGATTCATGAATGATTTGCCGCCAACTGCCGCAGCCATAGCGTTGGGGATGCTGCTCGGGGTACTGCGTGTGAATCCACGTGGTGGCGGTGTTGAGCCGGGTCCAGCCATCTATCGCGAACCGGGTTTCGCCTTCGCGCAGGCAGCGCACCGCGCCGCTGGCTGGCCAGTGTACCGTGCCATCGGGGGCGATACCGTTGAGCAGCAAATCTTCGAACGCGTCCGAATTCACATATGTCGCCATCAGCTTGCGGGCTTCCTGCATGCCCTGCGCCCAGCCGAGCAGGGTCTGGTAGTGGCCCTCTATGGTCTGGTAGCTGGTGTCCAGATAGTCTGCCGCCGCCATGCAGCCCTGCGGCTGCAGCAGGTTGAAGCGCAGCAGAAAGTGGTGCACCAGCTCGTTACGCAGCGCCACCAGTTCTTTTAGTGCTGCGGTGGTGGCCTGGTATTGGCTGGCGTCCAGCCTTATCCGGCAGCGCAGGCTAAACCACGCAGTATCGTCCCCCTGCGGCGTATCGCAGCTGTCCTCGACTTCCCCAACGGTCAGGTATTGCTCGCCCAGTATGCTGACCAGGCCGCCCAGCGTTTTTTTATGGGCGCTGGCTACGTGCGCGTCTTGTACTGCCTGCAGCTGTGCCGGGTGCGCCGCCACATCGCTACGCGCCACGACATCCTTGAGCAGCATTTCGTACTGCTGCAGGCGCAGCAGGCAGCCACCCAGCTTGCGCTGTACGTCCGCCAGTGACGGGGCTGGGCTGGGCAAGGCTTGTGCCGTCATGGCTACCCCTTAGCTGCCGCTTGCGCTGGCGTCCACATTGACTCGCCATTCGCCGGTGAGCAGCTTTTGCATCAGGCCGCGTTTGAGGGTCTGATAATGGGTGTGCTTAGCTATCAGATTCTCGGCTTTTACATCAACAGCATCCAAGATATCGGCAATCTTTTGCTGCTCACCAAGCGAGGGCACCGCAATCAGAAATGACTTAATGAATTCAGTGGGGACGCGCTTCTGACCAGCAGAGCCGACCATATTCCGCTCTCCAAGCAGTCGGAACTTACGTGTTCTTGTATGAGCATGGATAAATCGGACATCCAAAATCTTAGTGTCAGCGCGGATGACATGAAATTCGGTACTGCCAAAGCCGCTGCCATTTGCTAAGCCGTCAACCAATGCCCCTTTGCCATTTTCAAAGCATGGGGTGATTTTTGCGACCAACACATCGTTATCTACAAAAGACGTAAACCCCTTAGAGACTTCAGCGTACGCTTTTGTGTGCTGTCTAATAAGCTTGCCATCTTCTGAAATATCGGCCATTCCCAAAAACGTAACGTCTAGGGATTCATCATCGATTTTTGTGCGTGTTGGATTGATCGAAGCAATTGTATCAATCCGCTCCACCGCCCACTCTGTAGGAATCTCCCCCAGCGCACTGTCCTTGAACTCGGTATGGGGCACCCATCGGCCATCGGCATCCTGGGTGCCGACACCCCGGCTGAACAGGGTCTGCATCAGGCCCTGCTTGAGGGTCTGGGTGGCTTCAATCTGGCGCGCAATCACGTCCAGCTTGTCGTCCACAGCCGTCAGGATGGCAGCGATTTTTTGTTGTTCGGGCAGCGGGGTTCGCGGAACGGGTAGCGACAGAACCGTCTCTTTGGAGATGTTCTTCATGCTGTTACTGGTTCCGGTTGCACCAGAAGCAATTAATCTGCGAATGCTTGGATGCTGCAGCCAGTACGCCAGCCACCTTTGGGAGTGTGGTCGCTGCGATGGCTCGGTTTGCCACAAACGGTCTGGCAAGAACAGATTAGGTTCATCTGCGTTGACATAGCCCGATTCACCGACCAGTGCTGGTGTATTCATCCGACTGATGATGATTCGGTCAGCAACGACGCTTGTTGCCACTCTCTCGATATCCTCAGGCACAACTACTTTGTGCTGCGCTGGAAAGAACTTGCCCTTCAGCACTGCGCTCGTCTTCAGGACACCGACTTCGTCCTGAGCGCAGCCGGTGTCGGTCTCAACTGCATTAACACTCACGCCCGCTTGCAGCGCAGCCACAAAGTCACCGACAACGCCCATCTCCCAATCTGACGTGATCAGCCCAATAGACGTACCCCTCAGCGAATCACCCCTGAGTGCACTCATGCGCCAGCCTCCAATAACCCCAACTCCGCCATATAGCCATTCAACCGCGCATCAATCTGCGCCTCTTCCTCGGCCAATGTGGCCAACTGTGCCAGGGTGGCGGCCACGTCTACCGTTTCTTCGATTTCGCCGTTGTCGATATAGCGGGCAATATTGAGGTTGCCGTCGTTGCGGCGGATTTCATCCAGCGTCACCACCCGGCAGTAGTTCTCCACCTCGGTCTGGTGTTCGAACGCCGCCTTGTGCGTGCTGGCGATACGGCTAATGTCTTCGGCGCGCAGGCTGTTCTGGGCCTTGCCTTCCAGGTAGTCGCGGCTGGCGTCGATGATGATGACGCGGCCCTGCAGGGCGGCAGGCTTGGGCTTGTTCAGTACCAGCACGCAGGCCGGAATGCCGGTGTTGTAGAACAGCGCCGAGGGCAGGCCGATAATGGCTTCGATCAGGTCGCCGTGCTGGCTACCGTTGGCCGCATCGGTGCCAAACAGCAGGCCTTCGCGTATCTTGCCTTCTTCGCCGCTACGGAACAGTACGCCGTGCGGCAGGATGACGCCCATGCGGCCGTCGGCTTTCAGGCTGGCCAGCATGTGCTGGGCAAAGGCAAGGTCGGCGTAGCCGCGCGGCGGCACGCCGTAGACAAAGCGGCCGTAGGGGTCGCGCACCTGCTTGTAGTTCGGCGCCTTGGGCTTCTTGTCGGTTTCCTGTTCTGCCTCCTTGGCCAGCTCCAGCGGCGACCACCATTGCTTGGCCGAGAACGGCGGGTTGGCAATGACGCGGTCGAAGGTTTTAAGGTAGCTGCCGTCCAGGTGTTTGGGCTCCACCAGCGTGTCGCCACGCTCGATTTCGGCACGCATGTTGTGCAGGTAGAGGTTCAGCTTGGCAATGGCCCAGGTACCCAGGTTTTTTTCTTGCCCGTACAGCAGCACATTGGGCCTGTCGCCCAGTAGTTTGCCGCCAGGTAGCTTGGCGATGTGGTGGGCGCTTTCCACCAGCATGCCGCCGCTGCCGCAGGTGGGGTCGTACACGCTCATGCCCGGTTGCGGGTCCAGCAGCTCTACCACCAGCTGCACCACGCCCTTGGGGGTGTAGAACTCGCCGCCTTTTTTGCCGGCGTCGTCGGCAAACTGCTTGATAAGGTATTCGTAGGCGTCGCCCAGCATATCGGCCTTGTACAGGTCGTCATTGCCAAGCTTGTACTGGTTGAAGTGGCGTAGCAGGCGCTGCAGGGTGTGGTCGGACAGTACGCGCTTGTCACCGTACTGCGTGGCGGTAAGTACGTGCTGCAGGTCGTTGCCGTTCACCCCGGCTTCGATATCGTGAAACGCCTTGTCCAGCGCCTCGCCGATGTTTTCGGTGCGGGTAATCAGCCATGGCCAGCGCGCGGTCAGCGGAAAGTCACCGATTTCATCGCAGACCTCTTCATCGGCTTCTTGGCGGGTGATGCCGTCCTCTTTTACCAGTTTGTTGACGCGCTCTTCGAATACGTCGTTGAAGCGCTTCAGGAACAGCAGGCCGAAGATGTAGTTTTTGAAGTCGGACGAGTCAATGGAGCCGCGCAGGATGTTGGCGGACTCCCAGAGCCAGGATTCGAGTGCTTCGAGGGTGAGTTTGTTAGCCATATGGTTATTTTGAAGGTTCTTGCTTTTGTAGTGGACAGCTCACTAACCACTGAGTGACAGGCTATGCACGGTAGAAGAACTTTTCACGTGCAGCTGGAAGGTGGCAATTATGACTGGGGTAGCCATGCTTTGCCCAGAGGCTGCTTCCGTGGCGGGTAGGCCTCCCGCTCGGCGTGTGGTTTGATACTTGGCGAAAGCCGGGTAGAAATGATCAAGTGCCGGGCTATCAAGCATCAGCCACACAGTACCAAGAGTCTGGAGACGAACCCGCTTGCCAGCCAATCCAACTTGGCGATTATGTGTTTGACTACACAACTGAGAAAATTCATCAAAATTTACATTTCTGGATTATACCTCTCGCTCACGCCACAATTGAGACAGCATAAAATGATGGCCCTGTCTGCTTTGCGTATATCTAGCTTATTGGAGCCGCAGGTATCGCATAGAAATTCGTTCTCATCAGTTGATATTTTAGAAACAGACCTCAGCATGTCAGCAATCTCAGCCGGAGATTTTTCAAACCCGAGATTGACATCTCCAATGATGTGTTCATATAGTGATTTATTAACTATGGATTGCGGAGCCCTGGAGTCTCTCGAAAATGACTTCAAGTTCCACTTTTCTAAAAGGGCTCGCTCACCAAGGCCTTGCATGCGTATCGGTATTGTATTTGCAGCATGGGTTTTGCTATTAACAGCTCCTCGCTCATATCGGTTGTGAGCGTCATCAACTGCTTTTTTTGCAAAGTAGTAAATTTTGCTTACTGGAAAGTGCTTCAGTAGTTCAGTGGAAACTTCATCTGTTTTCTTCTTCGGCATGAAATCAATCTTGAGTACTCTGCACTGCATTTGTAGATACTGGATTATTTCGTCCTTGGCTATTTCGTACGCGAGTTCTTCAAAAGCATCAACTGGGAAATCATAATCAGCACTACACAACTCTGAATGAATAATTTCGTTCAACATGCTGAGGTCAATGCGCTCTCCTGCGATACTTATATTAGGAATCCACTCAACCTCATCAGGGTAAAAGCTGCTCAGCCCAGAATTTATATAGAAAGCGGAGAGCGGGGAGTCGCTACTGACTAGCAGTATTTTTCGCTCATGAAAGTCCTGAACAACAGCACGGCGATAGTCATCTGTTGCGGAAAATGGGCTACTTTTTGAATAGGCCATGGAGAAGGAGCTGATGTACTCCATGCTTTCACTGGACTGATACCGAAGAATGGTGAAGAGCAAGAACTTATCTCGAAAACTTAGGGTGTCGTACTCAATCGGGCTGAAAAGATCAATATTGTAATTATGCTTGATTAGCGATCGCTGCTCATCTGCCAGTTTTTTCTTTTTGGCTTGTGCTAATTCTATGCAGCCTCTGCATTCACAAGATACTGTTCTATATCGCCCCCTAATTGGTGCCATAAAGTGCATGCACGATGGGCACTCCGGCATGACTTCTTTGTAAGATTTTTTGCCGAGCCTTTGTGACTGCATTGGAATGTTGCAGTAAGGACATTGTTTATCTTGGTGAATTACTGGAGGAAATAAAGACAGCAGCTTGTTCTCGTGAACATCAATTCCAAACTCCTTGATCAAGTCC
>JAIXTB010000299.1 GCA_027484385.1 Neisseriaceae bacterium
CCGGCTGGCTGCTGCAGCGCCACCGGCCACGGTTGGGGCGCAGCCTGCTATTGGCTGCCGGCTTGTCGGCTTATCTGCTTAGCTTGCCGGTGACCGCCATGTGGCTTAACCGCTGGCTGGAACGCTACCCGCCGCTGGCGCTAGCCGACGCCCGCCAGGCGCAGGCCATCGTGATTCTGGGCGGCGGGCAGCGCCCCGCACCGGAGTATGCGGCCAACGTGCTCTCGGGGGCGGCTAACCAGCGCGTGCAGTACGGTGCCTGGTTGGCTCGTCAGACCGGCCTGCCGATTCTGGTCAGCGGTGGCTCGCCGCTGGGTGGCGAGCCGGAAGCGGTGGTGATGGCGCGCGTACTGCAGCAGAGTTATGGCCTGGGCGTGCGCTGGCAAGAAGGGGCATCGCGTACCACGCTGGAAAACGCCCGCTATAGCCAGGCACTGTTAACCAAAGACGGCATACAGCGCATCGTGCTGGTGACCCAGGCCTGGCATATGCCCAGGGCGGTGCCTTTCTTTACTGCGCAAGGTTTACAGGTGTTGCCTGCTTCTACGGGCTATAGCCGTTACGATGGGCAGGGCCTGGTGCACTGGCTACCTAGCGGTAATGCCATGCAAGAGTGCCATCAGGCGCTGCGCGAGGTTGTTGGAATGTTGTACTATACAATACGTCAACAATTAGGAAGCTAAAACCATGAAAACCGGTGCACTGATTATTGGGGACGAGCTGCTGTCCGGCAAACGCCAGGATAAGCATATGCAGTCGTTGATTCGCATCTTGGCCGCACGCGGCATGAAGCTGGCGTGGGCGGAATACCTGGGCGACGACCCAGCACGCATCGAAGCCGCGCTGCGCCGCGCGGTTGCCAGTGGCGACCTGGTGTTCAGCTTTGGCGGCATCGGGGCCACCCCGGACGACCACACCCGCGCCTGTGCCGCGGCGGCGCTGGGCGAGCCGCTGGCTGTTCACCCCGAGGCGCGCGCCTTGATAGAAGGGCGCTTTGGCGACGAAGCCTACCCGCACCGCATCCATATGGGTACCTTTCCTGCCAGCGCCAGCATCATCCCCAATCCGGTTAACCAGATTCCCGGCTTCAGCTGTGGCCATGTGCACTTTGTGCCGGGCTTCCCCAATATGGCCTGGCCCATGGTGGAGTGGGTGCTGGATACCCATTACCGCCAGCTATTCAGCGACACGCCAGACGTAGAGCGCGGCTGCATTGCGCTGGATGCGCGCGAAGGCGACCTTATCAGCCTGATGCAGGACTTTGTGGCGCGCTACCCGGCGCTGCGGCTATCCAGCCTGCCCAGCTTCGGTAACGAGCGCATTGCCCAGATGCACATCGAATTCGGCTTTACCGGCCAGCCGGCGCTGGTTGACATTGCGCTCTCTGAATGGCAAAAGGCACTACAAGCCAAGGGCTATACCATCCAGCCCAAGGCTTGATGACATGCCGTCACAAGGTTGGCCGCGCCACTGCGGCCAACCTTGTGACGTGCAATAGGCGACCTGCGGCTATCCGGTGTGGCCAAGCGCCGTAGCAAGTACAGCGCATGGCTTGTCATGGCATTATGCATTTTGCAATAATGCTTTCCCCAGCCAGCCAGCCTTTGGGTCAGCCAGCCAGTAACTTGCTACCAAGGATGGACCATGTCTCCGCACCATACCGCCTGCCGTTTAGCCGCTGCCACTCTGTTTTGCCTGCTCGCGACCAGTTATGCCCGCGCCACCGAGCCGGTGGACGTCACCGTCAAACAAGCCCATCAACTGTTGGAGCAGGGCAAGCCCCAGGCGGCTTTGCCTTTGCTTGACGCAGTGCTGGCTAGCCAGCCACAGCACGCAGCCGCCCGTTTCAACCGTGGCCAGATCTGGCTGGGGCAAGGCCGCGTCGATGCGGCGTTGGCGGATCTTGACCAGGCCATTGCCAGCGCACCTGGCAATGCACGCTATCTGGGCGCACGTTGTGTGGCGCGTGTACAGGCAGGCCAAGCCGAAGCCGGTTTGGCGGATTGTGCTGCTGCGCTGGCACAGCCCGGCAATGCGGCCAACGCCTTGGTCGCGCGCGGCCAGGCTAGGCTGTGGCTGAAGCGTGACGCCGAGGCGCTGGCCGATTTTGATGCTGCCTTGCAAGCCAGCCCGCAACATATGCGGGCGCTGTACGGCAAGGGCGTGGCATTAACCCGACTGGGGGCGTTGCTGCGCCAGCAAGCGCTGCAAGCGCTGCCGGGTGCCGACCGCGATTATCGCGATCCGGCCTTGGCCGTGTCGCTGTCGGATCAACCGGCCTGACCCTGACAAAGCTGGCATGAAAAAGCCCCGACTCGCCATGGCGAGTCGGGGCTTTCGCGTAGTGCTGCCGGTGCTTACGGCTTGCGCTTGGGCGCGCTGAACAGCGCGGCCTGCTGCTGGCGTGGCTTGCCGCCTTGGCCCTGGCGTGCACCGCCTTGGCCTTGGCCGCGCGGCTGTTGCTGCATGCCGCTGTTTTGCTGGCGCGGTGGCTTGCGGCCGGTGAGCGTGCCCATGCTCAGCTCGTGCATGGTGAGGGTAGGCTGGCGCGGGCCGTCGTCATGGAAGAAGTTACCGTTTGGCTCGCCTTGCGGTTTGCGCGGTTTCTCCTGGCGTGGCTGGCGCGGCTTGTCACCCGCAGCTCTCGGCTGTTGCTGGCTGTCGCTGCGCGGCTTGCCGCCGTTGTTGTTGCGGCGGGCGTCGCCGTTTTGGCCGCGTGCTGGCTGGGCTGGCTTGTCGCCTGCCGGTTTGGCCGTGCGCGGTGCGCGCTTTTCTTGTGCTTCACCGCCCTCGCGCTGTGCCGGTTTGGCTTGGCGTGGTTTGCCACCCTGGCCCTGGCGTGCGCCCTGGCCGCCGCGACGGTTATTGCCGCTGCTGCCGCCTTTCGGGGTGCTGGTGGGGGTCAGTGCGCCGTGAATGTAGCGGCCCAGGCCGATTTCGATGGCTTGCGGCTCTGCGTTCGGGTCGGCTTCAAAGCCGGGAACGGTAAAGCGTTCCACGGTTTGCTTGGTCAGCTTCTCGATATCGCGCAGGAAGCCCAGCTCGTCTACGCAGACCAGCGAAATGGCTTCGCCCACGCAGCCGGCACGGCCGGTACGGCCGATGCGGTGTACGTAGTCTTCCGGCACATTGGGCAGCTCGTAGTTCACCACGTGTGGCAGCTCTTCGATATCCAGGCCGCGGGCCGCGATATCGGTGGCCACCAGGACTGGCAGGCTGCCGTCCTTGAAGCCGGCCAGCGCCTTGGTACGGGCGCCCTGGCTCTTGTTGCCGTGGATGGCCATGCTGGCGATGCCGGCTTTTTCCAGCTTCTCGGCCAGGCGGTTGGCGCCGTGTTTGGTGCGGGTGAATACCAGCACCTGGTGCCAGTCGCCGCCTTTGATCATGCTGATCAGCAGCTCGGTTTTACGGTCGCGGTCGACCAGGTGCACCTTCTGGGTGATCTGGGCGTTGGTCTGGTTCGGGCGGGCCACTTCTACCAGCTTGGGCTGGTTCAGCAGCTTGTCGGCCAGCGTCTTGATCTCGTTGGAGAAAGTAGCCGAGAACAGCAGGTTCTGACGTTGCTGCGGCAGCAGGGCCAGCACTTTCTTGATGTCGTGGATAAAGCCCATGTCCAGCATGCGGTCGGCTTCGTCCAGTACCAGGATTTCTACGCCAGACAGATCGACGGTTTTCTGGCCAGCGTGGTCCAGCAGGCGACCTGGGGTGGCTACCAGGATATCTACCGGCTTGCGCAGGGCGGCTATCTGCGGGTTGATGCCCACACCGCCAAACATCACCATGGATTTCAGCGGCAGGTATTTGCCGTACTCGCGCACGGATTCTTCAACCTGGGCGGCCAGCTCGCGGGTGGGGGTCAGCACCAGGGCGCGCGGGCGGCCTTTCTGTTTGGCCGGGGCATCCATCAGGCGGTGCAGCAGTGGCAGGGTAAAACCGGCGGTTTTACCGGTGCCGGTCTGGGCTGCGGCCAGCAGGTCGCCACCCAGCAGTACCTGGGGGATGGCTTGCGCCTGGATCGGGGTAGGGGTGGTGTAACCGGTGTCGGCCACGGCGCGCAGTAGCGGCTCGGCCAGACCCAGTGCAGCAAAAGTCAGTTCGGACATTTATTGTGCAATCAGGATGTCTGCCCATTGCAATGACAATACCAATCCGGGCGGACAAAACATTAGTTCATGGAGTGGGCCGGCAGGCTGCCTGGCCAAAGAGATAGTCGCGTTGATTGGTGGGGACGCGAAGCCGTAAGTTTACATTGAATAGCGACGCTGTGCTGGTAAACCGGCTTACTTTATAGAAAATATCCATAATGCAAGCCGCCCCGTGCGGCGGGGCGGTGGTAGACGGCAGGCTGGTGCGGGGCGCTGCTCTGGCGGGGCAGGGCGGGCTCAGCGCGCCACGGGTGCCATGTCGTGGTCTGGCACCCGTGGCGGCATGGTCTTAGCGTGTGCTATCTGGGGCGAAGTGCTGCACGATGCTGGAAAAATCCAGCTTGCCCTGGCCAGCGGCCACGTGCGACTCGAACAGTTGCTGCGCCAGGCTGCCCATGGGGTTGGCCGCCTGGCTCTGGCTGGCGGTTTCGCTGGCCAGGCGCAGGTCTTTCAGCATCAGCTCGCTCATGAAGCCACCGCTGTAGCCACGGCTGGCAGGGGCGGCTTCCATCACGCCAGGCCAGGGGTTGTAGCGGTCCAGCACCCAGTTGCTGCCGGAGCTTTTACTCATGATGTCCGACAGTACCGCCGGGTCCAGCCCGTTTTGTACGCCCAGCGCCAGCGCCTCGGCGGTGCCGGCCATCAGGATGCCCAGCAGCATGTTGTTGCACACCTTGGCGGTTTGACCGGCACCCGCGCTACCGGCGTGGAACAGGTTTTTGCCCATGCTGGCCAGCAACGGCCGCGCGGCGTCTACGTTGGCCGCATCGCCGCCAATCATGAAGGTCAGCGTGCCGGCTGCTGCCCCGGCGGTGCCACCGGAGACCGGCGCGTCCAGAAAGCGCAGCCCGGCGGTGGCGGCGGCGTCGGCTACGCCGCGGGCGGTATGTGCGGCGATGGTGCTGCAGTCGATCACCAGGGTGCCTGCTGGCAGGCGGGCAAACAGGCCGCCTTCGCCCAGGTACAGGCTTTCCACGTGCTGGCCGGCGGGCAGCATGGAGATGACAACCTCGGCGCCGTCTACTGCCTGCAGCACGCTGTCGGCAGGGCGGCCGCCGGCGGCGGCAAATTGTTCCAGCGCCTGTGGCGACAGGTCAAAACCATTCCCGGCATGGCCCGCCTTGACCAGGTTGGCCGCCATCGGGCCGCCCATATTGCCCAAGCCGATAAATGCGATAGGTGTCATGTTGTGTGTCCTTTGCTCAGGCCAGCGCGGCCAGTGGGTGGTCGGCTGCACGCCAGGGTTGGGTAAAGTGGGCAGCCACGGTGTGGCTGTCTACGTCGGCCAGTGTGGGGCGGGCCCATTTGGGCTGGCGGTCTTTGTCTACCAGCAGGGCGCGTACGCCCTCGCGGAATTCCGGCCCGGCGCAGAAGTTCAGCGACAGCGCCAGCTCCATGCGGAATACCTCGGCCAGTGACAGGTGGCGGGCGCGGCGATAGATGTCCCAGGTGACGGCTGCGCTGGTGGGGCAGCCCGCAGCATAGGTTTTGGCTGCAGCGGCCAGCCACGGGTCTTCGTAAGCGGTATTGCGCAGTGCCAGGTCTACCGCCTGGAGCGACCCTTTGTTCATCAAGGCATGGATGGCTGGCAGGTTGCGCTGTAGCGCGCTGTCGGCCAGCGTGTCGGCATTCAGGTTTTCCAGCTCGCCCAGCAGGGCGGTAAGGCGGGCATGGTTAGCCGCCGCGTCGGTTTGCCAGTGGCTGGCGGCCATGGCAGCCAGCAGGGTATCCCAGCCGTTTTGCGGCAGGATGTGGTCAGCCAGGTTGGCCAGCAGTGCGTCGCGGGCGTTGATCGGTGCGCCGGTCAGGCCCAGAAACAGGCCACTTTTCGCGGGCATGCGCTGCAGAAACCAGCTGCCGGCCACGTCCGGGTACAGGCCGATGGTGATCTCGGGCATGGCGATGCGCGTACTGGCTGTGGCCACGCGGTGGCTGGCGCCGGCCATCAGGCCCAGGCCGCCGCCCATCACGATACCGCTGCCCCATACCAGCAGGGGCTTCTGGTAGGTGTGGATGCGGTAGTCCAGCGCGTATTCGCGGGTAAAGAAGTCTTCCGCTACCGCGTTGGGGTAGCTATTGTCGGCCAGCAGCGCGTCGCGCAGCGCACGTACGTCGCCACCCGCGCAGAAAGCCTTGTCGCCTGCGCCGCGCAGCAATACGGCGGCGATGCTGTCGTCGGCGCCCCAGATCGACAGCCGCGCGTCCAGCAGGCGGATCATGTCCAGGTTCAGCGCATTTAGCGCCTTTTCCGCGTTGAGCGTGGCCACCCCCAGGCGCATGCCGCTGGTGGTGGCGATTTCGTCAAACAGCACGATGTCGTTCATGGTGTTCCTTGATGATGGCGATAGGTTGATGCAACAACAGACCTGCCACGAAAACCACCAAACAGGTCTTTGCATGCCTCAGGGTTTTCACGGTCTGCCAACGGTAGCCGGGTTGATTTTACTGTCGTGCTTTTCGTGCTTTTCGTGCTTTTCGTGGCCAAAATAGTCATCAGGCGTTTTTCCACACCGGTGCGCGCTTTTCCAGGAAGGCGTTCACACCCTCACGCTGGTCTTCGCTATCGAATAGCTGGATGAACAGCTCGCGCTCGTGGATAAGGTTGGCCGCAGGCGGTGCGTAGCGGGCGCGCTGTACCAGCGTCTTGCAGGCACTAACCGCCACCGGCGACTGGCGGCCCACCTTGTCGGCCAGCGCCAGCGCCGCGTCACGGGCAGCGCCCCTAGGCACCACTTCTTCTACCAGACCGATGCGCAGCGCGGTGGCGGCATCTACGCGCTCGCCACACAGAATCATGCGTTTGGCCCAGCCTTCGCCCACCAGCCACGGCAGGTTTTGTGTGCCGCCAGCGCAGGGCAGCAGGCCCACGGCAGCTTCCGGCAGTGCCATTTGCGCCTGCTCTTCGGCAAGGCGGATGTCGCAGGCCAGCGCGCACTCCAGCCCGCCGCCCATGGCATAGCCGTTGATGGCGGCAATGCTCACACCACGAAAGCCCGACAGCGCCTCGAATGCCGCACCGAATGCCAGGCTGGCGCTGGCAGCATGGCCTTTGTCGCCGTCGGCAAACTGTTTCAGGTCGGCCCCGGCGCTAAAGAATTTTTCGCCTTCCCCGGTGATTACCAGCGCGTAGATGCTGCGGTCGGCGTTCAGGTCGGCCACCAGCTGCTGTAGCGCCTGCAGGCTGTCCAGCGTCCAGGTATTGGCCGGCGGGTTGGCAATGGTGACCAGCGCGGTGTGACCGAGTTTTTCTACCGTGAGGTTGGTGTAGTGCATGGTGTAGTGTCCTGTTGGTTGGTCACGAAAGACGGTTCATTCGGGATGTCTGTCGTGTGCTTTTGTACTGGGTAGTGTGTTGGCAGCGTTAGTCAGTTTTTTGCCACGAACCCCACGAAAAAACACGAAAAGGTTCGAGTCCTGGTCCTGCTGTGTGCTCGGTGGCGAACAAGGCTGCGTTTGCTTTTTTTGCCACGGAATACACCGAAGGCACGGAAAAAGCCGGGCAGCTGTGGTGTGATCTGGTCGTGCCGATGCGGGCTATCCTCGTCATTTTTCGTGCTTTTCGTGTGCTTTCGTGGCCAGTCTGCTTTAGCTTTTAGCCTCTGTACGGTATCTGCTTGTTGGCCACGAACCCCACGAAAAAATACGAAAAGGTTCGAGTCCTGGGCCTGCTGTGTGCTCGGTGGCGAACAAGGCTGTGTTTTCTTTTTTGCCACGGAATACACCGAAGGCACGGAAAAGCCGGGCAGCTGTGGTGTGATCTGGTTGTGCCGATGCGGGCTGTAATCGTCATTTTTCGTGCTTTTCGTGTGTTTTCGTGGCCAATTTGCTCTTTATTGCTAGCGCAGACTGTCCAGTGCGCCATCCTGTAACAGCCGGCGTGCGGTGATGACGCGCATGATTTCGTTGGTGCCTTCCAGTATCTGGTGTACGCGGTTGTCGCGCAGGTAGCGCTCCAGCGGGTATTCCTTGATATAGCCATAACCGCCAAACAGTTGCAGCGCTTCGTTGGCCACCTTGAAGCCGGTGTCGGTGGCCAGGCGTTTGGCCATGGCGCAGTAGGCGGTGGCGTCGGGGCTGGCGTTGTCCAGCTGCCAGGCGGCCAGGCGTACCATCTGGCGGGCGGCAATCAGCTCGCAGGCCATGTCGGCCAGGCGGAACTGCACGCTTTGCAGCTGGGCCAGTGGCTGGCCAAACTGCTGGCGCTCCTGCACGTAGCGGGTGGCTGCTTCCAGGGCTGCTTGCGCGGTGCCCACCGAGCAGGTGGCGATATTGATGCGCCCGCCGTCCAGCCCCTTCATGGCAAAGGTAAAGCCCTGGCCTTCTTGCCCCAGCAGGTTGGCCACCGGCACACGCACATTGTCGAAGGTGATGGTGCGCGTGGGCTGGCTGTTCCAGCCCATTTTCTTTTCTTTCTTGCCGTAGTGAATGCCGGGCAGGTCGGCCGGTACCACCAGCGCCGAAATGCCCTTGGCGCCGGCGCCGCCGGTCCGTGCCATCACCACCAGGACGTCGGTACTGCCGGCGCCGCTGATGAAGGCTTTGCTGCCGTTCAGTACGTAGTCGTCGCCGTCGCGTTCGGCGCGGGTGCGCAGGTTGGCCGCATCGGACCCGGCACCCGGCTCGGTCAGGCAGTAGCTGCCGAACTTGTGGCCGGCCGCTAGCGCCGGTGCCCATGCGGCAGCCACGTCGGGGTGGGCGAAGCTGCCTATCATCCAGCTCACCATATTGTGGATGGTGAGGTAGGCGGTGGTGCTGGTGCAGCCGCCGGACAGCGCTTCGAAAATGATGGCGGCGTCCAGCCGCGACAGGCCCAGCCCACCGTATTCGGCGGGGGTGTACAGGCCGCAAAAGCCCATTTCGCCGGCGCGGCGCAGTACGTCCAGCGGGAAGATTTCCTGTTCGTCCCAGTGTGCGGCGTGCGGCGCCAGCTCGCAGCGGGCAAACTCGCGGGC
>JAIXTB010000144.1 GCA_027484385.1 Neisseriaceae bacterium
AGCTCGGCCAGCAGGTCGGCTGCCAGGCGGCCGGTACCGGCGCCAAATTCCAGCAGGTGGCCGGCGGTTTGCGGCAGCAGCGCGGCCAGCTGGCGTGCCAGCGTCTGTGCAAACAGCGGCGATAGCTCGGGGGCGGTGACAAAGTCGCCGCCCTCGCCAAACTTGCGGCTACCTGCGGTGTAGTAGCCCAGCCCGGGTGCGTACAGCGCCTGTTCCATGAAGCGCGAAAACGGCATCCAGCCGCCGTTGTCTGCGATATCGGCGGCCAGGGTGGTGGCCAGGGTGCGGCTGATGGCCAGGGCGTCGGCGGAAGGCTGGGGCAGGGTCATGGTATCTACGTAGGCTGGCGGGTGGCAGCGTGCACGCGCACGCCGGCTGCCGTGTGCCGGCAGCAGCGGGTTCTCGTTTCTTGCGGCAACTGCCACTAGAATGACGGATTGTCGCTAATCGGCGCGCAGACGCCAAGCGCCTTGCCGCATACACAACGCAAAAGGGGCCATGCATGACCAACTCGCTCAATGACAAAGTGGTGCTCATTACCGGTGCCGCGCGCCGCGTGGGCGCCGGCATTGCCCGCCATCTGCACAGCCGCGGTGCGCGGCTGGTGTTGCATTACCGGGGCTCGCGCACGCAGGCGCAGGCGCTGGCGGCCGAGCTGAACGCGCAGCGCCCGGACACGGTAGCGCTGGCGCAGGCCGACCTGCTGGATAGCGCCGCGCTGCCTGCGCTGGTGGCCGACGCCGTGGGCTGCTTTGGCCGGCTGGACGGCCTGGTGAATAACGCCTCAAGCTTTTACCCCACCGACGTTGGCCGCATCAGCGAGCAAGACTGGTTCGACCTGATGGGCAGCAACCTCAAAGCCCCGCTCTTTCTGGCGCAGGCCGCCGCACCGTATCTGGCGACCAACCAGGGCGCCATTGTCGGCATTGTCGATATCCACGCCGAGCGGCCGATGAAGCGCCACCTGGTATACAGCCTGGCCAAAGCCGGCCACGCGCAGCTGATCCGTAGCCTGGCGCTGGAGCTGGCGCCGCAGGTGCGGGTTAACGGCGTGTCGCCAGGCGTGAACCTGTGGCCGGAAGACGAGGTGTCGTTCGATAGCGCCGAGCGCCAGGCCATCGAAGCCACCATCCCGCTGCAGCGTACCGGCGTGCCGGACGACATTGCCCGCGCGGTGGCGTTTTTGCTGTTTGATACCGACTACGTTAACGGCCAGATTCTGGCGGTAGATGGCGGCCGTAGCGTGGTGCTGTAAACCCGGGACCGGGGTGGTGAAAAATAAGCGCCGCCCGGTGGTACAAACCGGCCGCCGGGGGCTAAAATAGCCGGTTTTTCAATTTCTTAGCCGTACCTCATGTCCGAACCGCAACAGACTGCCGACGACAAGGCCAAAAAGGCCGTGTTCGAGGGCAATAAACTTTCCAAGCGCCTGCGCCACCACGTGGGCGCCGCCATCAACGACTTCAACATGATCGAAGAAGGCGACCGCGTGATGGTCTGCCTGTCCGGCGGCAAGGATAGCTACGGCCTGCTCGATATCCTGCTGGGCCTGCAAAAATCCGCGCCCATCAGCTTCAGCATCGTGGCCGTGAACCTGGACCAGAAACAGCCAGGCTTCCCCGAACACGTGCTGCCGCAGTATCTGGAATCGATTGGTGTGGAATACCGCATCATTGAGGAAGACACCTACAGCATCGTCAAGCGCCTGATCCCCGAAGGCAAAACCACCTGCAGCCTGTGCTCGCGCCTGCGTCGCGGCATCCTGTACCGCGTGGCCGACGAGCTGGGTGCCACCAAGATCGCGCTGGGTCACCACCGCGACGACATGCTGCACACCCTGTTCCTGAACATGTTCTACGGCGGCAAGCTCAAAGCCATGCCGCCCAAGCTGGTGTCCGACGACGGCCGCCACATGGTGATCCGCCCGCTGGCCTATTGCCGCGAAAAAGACCTGGAACGCTACGCCGCGTTACGCGGCTTCCCCATCATCCCGTGTAACCTGTGCGGCTCGCAGCCCAACCTGCAGCGCCAAGTGGTGAAAGAGATGGTGAACGACTGGGACAAACGCTTCCCGGGCCGCGTGGAAAGCATGTTCCGCGCCCTGCAAAACGTGGTGCCATCACACCTGGCCGACACCAAGCTGTTCGATTTTGCCGGCCTGCAAACCGGTGACAGCCCGTTCGAAGGCGGCGATACCGCCTTCGACAAGGAAGAGTTCCGCGACCCGGTAGCCCTGGCCGAAGACGATGACGGCGAGGCCACGGCAGCCAAGCCGCGCCGCACCATCAGCATTCTGGATTCGCGCCCCAAGGCCGATAGCCAGGCAGGAGACAGCTGTGGCGGGTAAAGCACTGCACCCCTTCCGCCGCCGCGTGCGCAATAGCGTGGACGCCATGCCGGAAGTGGAAATCTCCGAGGCGGACAATATCCGCTCGCTGCACCTGGGTTCGGAAACCATCCAGAGCTCGATGGACCTGGACGACCCGGCCGACCTGGTACTGAGCTACAGCCGCGCCATGATGGGCTTTTTGCTGTGGCGCGATGACCCGTCGCACATCCTGCAGATCGGCCTGGGCGGCGGCTCGTTTGCCCGCTGGATCGACGAATACCTGCCCAACGCGGTCAGCGTGGCGGTAGACATCAACCCGCAAGTCATTGCCGTGGCGCGGGCGTTTTTCCAGCTGCCGGAAGAGGGCGACTTCTTCCAGATCGTGCAGGCCGATGGCGCCGAGTACGTGAAAGTATTCCGTGAATCCACCGACGTGATCATGGTGGACGGCTTTGACGGCCTGCAGATCGTGGATGAGCTGACTACCGAAGAGTTTTTCGAAGACTGCCACCGTGCGCTCACCGAAGACGGCGTATTCGTCACCAACTGGTGGAGCGGCGACAAGCGCTATCACCAGTTTGTCGAGCGCCTGTTGGGGGTGTTCGAAGGCCGCGTGGTGGAGCTGCCGGCGCTCACCCACGGCAACGTGGCGGTGATGGCATTCAAGTCCACGCCGGGCAGCACCAGCTGGGACGCGCTGGAAAAGCGCGCCGACGAGCTGGAAGGCCGCTACGGCCTGGAGTTCGGCGAGTTTGTGCGCCGCCTGAAAGAAAACAACCTGCACAGCAATAACCGGCTGTTGATTTGATTTTATTTGGCCACGGACGCATACGGAAAACACGGAAGTCTTCTCCGCCCAGACCCGGCGGCTTGCCAGGCAAGGGCAGGGTCCGTGTTGTTCCGTGTGTTTCCGTGGCTGAAAAGTAAAGAGGTGACAACTGCCATGATCAGTTACGACACGATTACCGACCGCAAGCTGCGCTTTGCCCTGGTGGGCTGCGGCCGTATTGCGGCCAACCATTTTGGTGCCATCGAACAACACGCCGACCGCTGCGAGCTGGTGGACGTGTGCGATACCGACCCGGCCGCCCTGGCTGCCGCAGTGGCCCGTACCGGCGCAGTCGGCCACGCCACGCTGGCTAGCCTGCTGGCCAATAGCCAGGCGGATGTGGTGATTCTTACCACGCCGTCCGGCCTGCACCCGCAGCAAGCCATCGACAGCTTTGCCGCCGGTTTCCACGTGATGACCGAAAAACCGATGGCCACCCGCTGGCAGGATGGCGTCGCCATGGTGAAAGCCGCCGACCAGGCCGGCAAGCGCCTGTTCGTGGTCAAGCAAAACCGTCGCAATGCCACGCTGCAGCTGCTCAAGCGCGCCGTGCAGGAAAAACGCTTTGGCCGCCTGTACATGGTAAACGTCAACGTGTTCTGGACCCGCCCGCAGTCCTACTACGACCAGGCCAACTGGCGCGGTACCTGGGAATATGATGGCGGTGCCTTCATGAACCAGGCCAGCCACTACGTAGACCTGCTGGAGTGGATCGTCGGCCCGGTGGAAAGCTTGCAAGCCTACACTGGCACGCTGGCACGTGATATCGAGGTGGAAGACAGCGGCGTGGTCAGCCTGAAATGGCGCAACGGTGCCATGGGCAGCATGAACGTGACCATGCTGACCTACCCCAAAAACCTGGAAGGCAGCATCACGATTCTGGGCGAGAAGGGCAGCGTGCGCGTAGGCGGCCTGGCGGTGAACGAAGTGCAGCACTGGGACTTCGCCGAACCGCACGCCATGGACGACGAGATCAAGAACGCCAGCTACGCCACCACCAGCGTGTACGGCTTTGGTCACCCGCTGTACTACGACAACGTGATCCGCGTGATGCGCGGCGAAGCCGAGCCGGAAACCGACGGTCGCGAAGGCCTGAAGTCGCTGGAGCTGCTGGTGGGCATCTACCGCTCCGCCCGCGCCGGCCAGCGCGTGAACCTGCCGCTGGAGTATTGATTTTATTATTTGCCACGGAAGCACACGAAAAGCACGGACAAAGCAGGAGTGACGCCATGCTGCTGGAAGAAGATCTGACGTACAGGATACAGGGCTGTGTGTTTGAGGTTTTTCGCCAGCTAGGGCATGGCTTTCTGGAAAAGGTCTACGAGCAGGCACTACTACTGGAGTTGGCGCAAGCTGGCCTGTCTGCCCAGGCGCAATGTCCGTTGCAGGTGTACTACAAGGGTGCCGTTGTTGGTGAATATTGTGCCGATATCATCGTAGAGGGGCGCGTGCTACTGGAGCTCAAAGCGCAGGAGAAACTGATATCCGCCCATGAAGCGCAGCTGCTCAACTACCTCAAGGCAACAGGCTTGCATGTAGGCCTGCTGATTAACTTCTGGCACCCGAAGGCAGAGGTCAAGCGCTTTGTGCGATAGCTTTCCGTGCCTTCTGTGTGCTTCCGTGGCTAGATAAAAGGTTAAAAACAATGAGCTACACCGTTCACCCCACCGCCATCGTCGATGACGGCGCACAAATCGGCGCCGACACCCGCGTGTGGCACTGGGTACACATCTGCAGCCAGGCGCGTATCGGCGCCCGCTGCTCTTTTGGCCAGAACGTGTTTGTCGGCAACGATGTCATCATCGGCGACAACGTGAAGGTGCAGAACAACGTGTCCATTTACGACGCGGTGACGCTGGAAGACGACGTGTTCTGTGGCCCGTCCATGGTGTTTACCAACGTGAACAACCCGCGCAGCCACGTTAGCCGCAAAAACGAATATCGCCGCACCATCGTGAAGCGCGGTGCCACCATCGGCGCCAACGCCACCGTGGTATGCGGTCACACCATTGGCGAGTACGCCTTCATCGGCGCCGGCGCGGTGGTCACCAAAGACGTGAAGCCCTACGCACTGATGGTGGGCACCCCGGCCAAGCGTATTGGCTGGATGTGCCAGTGCGGCGAGCGCCTGCCGGACAGCATCGACCAGCACGCCTGCGCCGCCTGCGGCCAACGTTACGACATCGGCGGCAACCACTGCACGCCGGTTTGATTATCAAGATTTGGCCACGAAACACACGAAATACACCAAAAAAACACCGCTAACGAGGCACGGGTCCATGAAGCGTGCCGACCTTGGACAGCGCGTTGTTCGTGCCTTTCGTGTGGTTCGTGGCTGATAAGGTTTAAAGCACATGTCCATCCAGTTCATCGACCTGAAAGCGCAGTACCAGCACCTGAAAGCCGACATCGACGCCCGCATCCACGCGGTGCTGGACCACGGCCAGTACATCATGGGGCCCGAGGTCAAAGAAGTAGAGGCGCAGTTGGCCGCCTACACCGGTGCCAAGCACGCCATCGGCGTGTGCGACGGCACCAAGGCGCTGCTGATCGCGCTGATGGCGCTGGGCGTGAAGGCCGGCGATGAGGTGATTACCACCCCGTTCACCTTCATTGCCACCGGTGAGATGATCGCCCTGCTGGGCGCCACGCCGGTATTTGTCGATATCGACCCGGTCACCTACAACCTGGACCCGGCGCTGCTGGAAGCGGCGATCACCCCGAAAACCCGCGCCATCATGCCGGTCAGCCTGTACGGCCAGTGTGCCGACTTCACCGCCATTAACGCCATTGCCGCCAAACACGGCCTGCCGGTGATCGAAGACGGCGCGCAGAGCTTTGGCGCCAGCCAGCACGGCCAGCGCTCCGGCAACCTGTGCACCATCGGCACCACCAGCTTCTTCCCCAGCAAGCCGCTGGGCTGCTACGGCGACGGCGGTGCGGTGTTCACCAACGACGACGAGCTGGCCAAGAAAATGCGCGAAATCCGCATTCACGGCCAGGACCGCCGCTACCACCACCCGGTGATCGGCCTCAATGGCCGCCTCGACACCATTCAGGCCGCCGTGCTGCTGGCCAAATTGCCCAGCTTCCCGGACGAAGTGGCCGCCCGCGCCCGCATCGGTGCCCGCTACAGCGCGCTGCTGCAAGACGTGGCACGCGTGCCGGTGATCGCCGAGGGCAACAGCCACGTTTACGCGCAGTACACCATCGAGGTGGCTAACCGCGAAGCCGTGCAGCAAGCGCTGCAGGCGCTGGGCGTGCCCACCGCCGTGCATTACCCGATTCCGCTGCACCTGCAGCCGGCCTTTGCCCACCTGGGCCAGGGCGAGGGCAGCTTCCCGGTGGCCGAAGCCGCCGGCCGCCGCGTGATGAGCCTGCCAATGCACCCCTTCCTGGATGAAGCAACGCAAGACGCTATCGTGGACGCAGTGAAGAAGGCGCTGGGCTAATTGGCTACGTTGTGGCAAAGGTTGGCCGCAGGCGGCTTTGCCCGCCATGTGGCCACCCTGGCAAGCGGGGCGGCGCTGGCGCAGGCGCTGCCCTTGCTGTTTGCGCCGCTGCTTACCCGGCTGTACACGCCGGCAGATTTTGGCGTGCTGGCGGTGTTTGTAGCCTGGCTGTCCAACCTGGCCGTGGTGGCCACCGCCCGTTACGACATGGCGGTGGTGTTGCCAGCGGACGATGCCGACGCCGCACGGCTGATGCGCCTGGCACTGCTGATCAACACCGCGCTGTGCGCGCTGTGCCTGTTGCTGTTCTGGCCGTGGCACCAGGCCATTGCCGGCGCATTGGGCCAGCCGGCGCTGGCCGTGTGGCTGCCGTGGCTGCCGCTGGGCGTGTGGCTGGCTGGCAGCGTGGCGGCGTGGACGGCGTGGAATAACCGCCAGCGCCGCTATGCGGCCAACGCCCAGGGGCGGGTGGTGCAGTCGCTGGGGGTATCGCTGCTGCAAGTGGCTGCCGGTTACAGCGGGCTGGCGGCGGCAGGCTTGATCGCGTCGCAGCTGGTCGGGCAGCTGTTGGCGCTGCTGGCGCTGGCCCGTGCCGATGTGGCTGGCCGCTTTGCCTGGCTGCGCGGCCATCGCCGTGACAGCCTGCTGGCCCAGGCGCGGCGCTACCGCGAGTTTCCGCTGGTCAACACGCCGCACGCTTTTGTGGTGGCGTTTCAGGATTCCTTGATGCTGGCCATGTTGGCCGCATTGTCCGGCAGCGCGGTGGTGGGGCAGTACGCGCTGGTGCTGCGCGTGCTCAAGCTGCCGGCAGCGCTGGTGGGGCAGGCTGTATCGCAGGTGGTGTTTCGCGACTTGGCCGAGGCGGCGGGCCATGGCCGTGCGCTGCGCGGCATGCTGGCGCGGGCGCTGCTGATGCTGGCGGCGCTGGCGATTGTGCCGTTTAGCGTGCTGGGGCTGTGGGGCGGGCCGCTGTTTGCCTGGGTTTTCGGTGCGGGCTGGCACGGTGCCGGCGACATCGCCGCCGTGCTGTCGCCGTATTTTGCCGCTGCGTTTATTGCCGGCCCGGCGTTCATGGTGCCGATGGTGCTGGGGCAACAGCGTGCGTCGTTTGTCTTTGTGCTGGCCGGCGTGCTGGTGAACCTGGCGGCGTTTGCGGCGGTGTATATGGCCAGCCACGATGCCCTGCGCGCTTTTGGCGTGATGTCGCTGGTGATGACGGTTTATTTTGCGGCCTATGTGGCGTGGGTTTTCCGCCTGTTGCGCTGCCGGGAACAACACGATGCTTGATCGCGTACTACTGATGCTGTGGCGCAGCTGGCTACGCCTGCGCGGGGCGCAACTGGCGCCGGGTGCGCGGGTGAACCCGTCGGTGCATGCCGCTGCGGCCAGCCTGACGCTGGGGGCCCATGCCCGCCTGTACTGGGGCGGCGACGTGCTGGCTCACGGTGGTGGTGGCCTGCGCCTGGGTGCGCACAGCCATATGGCGCCTTATTTTTACTGCCTGATCGGTGCAAACCAGCTGCAGGTGGGCGACCACGTGGCTATCGGCCCGCGTTGCCAGTTTTTCTGCCACAGCAACGGCATTCCGGCCGATGCGCCAGCCACCCCGTTTACCGCCTGCCATGTCGATGGCGATATTCGCATTGGCAACAATGTGTTTATCGGCGCTGGCTGCATCGTGCTGCCTGGCGCGGTTATCGGTGACAACGTGGTGGTGGGCGCCGGCAGCGTGGTGAAGGGCGTGCTGGACAGTGGCTGGGTGTACGCCGGCCAGCCCGCCAGAAAGGTCAAACCGCTATGCTGACCGGCAATTCGCTGACCCTTCTGCAGCTGTTTGGCGCACTGCCGGCCATGCTGCTGGGCCGCCGCCACCACCGGGCTGCCTTGCGTACCGAGCTGGCCCGCCAGTTTGGCGTGGCGGCAGAGTGCATCCGCCTGTTCGACAGCGGCCGTGCCGCTTTTGCCGCCTTGCTGCAGCTGCACGATGTGCAGGCCGGCGACGAAGTGCTGGTGCCGGCCTTTACCTGCGTGGTAGTGCCCAATCAGGTGCCGCCCAGCGGCGCCCGTGTGCGTTTTGTCGATATTGCCGCCGGCGGGCTGAACCTGGACTGGCTGGCGCTGGACGCCGCCATCCGCCCGGCCACCCGCGTGGTGGTGGTGCCGCACAACTTTGGCGTGGCGTGCGAGGTGCCCACCTGGCTGCGCGAGAAGCACCGCCAGGTACGCTTTGTTGACGACGCCGCCCATGGTTTTGCCTCGCAGCTGGACGGCCAGTGGCTGGGCACCTATCACGACGGCGCGTTTTTCAGTTTTGAATACAGCAAAAACCTGACCGGCGGCATTGGCGGCATGGCGATTCTGCCAGCCGGTGCCAGCCTGCCGGATACCGGTTTGCCCGAGCTGCGCTGTGCCGACGAATGGCGGCTGCTGGCGACCTTGGCTTCGCACCTGTTGGCCGCACGCTGGCCGCTGGCCGGGCGCATCAGCATGGCGCTGGCGCGCCGCGTGGGGCTGGTGTACCGCTCGGGCGACGACGAAGTGCTGTTTGGCGAGCCACACCCGGCGCGCGCCATGCCGCTGCTGGCTAGCGTACTGGTACGCCGTCAGCTGGCCAGCCTGCCCGCCGTGCTGGCGCACAAACAGGCGCTGGTGGCACGCTACCGCGCCGCTCTCGCCACGCTGCCGGCGCTGCGGCAGTGGCAGGCCAGCGACGCAACCCACTGGGTACGCTACCCGTTTGCGCTGCCGCGCCCGGTGGCCGACAAGGCCGCACTGGCACGCAGGCTGACTGCCGCCAGCGGGCTGAATATCGGTGTATGGTTCGACGATGTGATTCACCCGTCCGGCAGCTTCCGCCACGGCTACCGAGTGGGTCAGGCACCGCACGGCGAGGCCCTGGCCGCCACCGTGCTGAACCTGCCGGTGAACATTGCCATCGGCGTGGACGCTGCGCTGGAGCGCAAACTGGCACGGCTGCTGGCCGCGCTGCAAGCGGAGCTGGAATAAACATATGGTCGCCAACGATACCCTCTCATACGAAAAGGCCCGGCGGCATAATCGCACGCGAGACAAACAGGGCATGGCCAAAAGCATGCAGCCTTGTTCGTGTTTTTTCGTGGTTTTCGTGGCCAGAAAGTCAATATGAAGCTTCTTCTGATCGGCTCTGCCTCGGTGCACACCCACCGCTATCTGGCCGGTATCGCCCCGCATGTCAGCGAAGTGCATCTGGCCAGTAACGGCCCGCTGCCGCCGCGCTACCACGCGGCCAACCTGGGCCGCGTGCTGCAGGTGGATTTCAGCCTGAAGGCGCTGGGCACCGCTGGCCGGCTGGCGCGGCTGATTGACGAGATCAAACCCGACATCGTGCACGTGCACCAGGCCAATAGCGTGGCCTGGCACGCGCGCCGTGCGCTGGCTGGCCGCCAGCTGCCGTGGGTGCTCACCACCTGGGGCTCGGACGTGCTGCTGCTGCCGCAGCAGAACGCGCTGATGAAAAAGATGGTGGCGGCCAACCTGGCCGCTGCCAGCGCCGTTACCAGTGATTCGCTGCACATGGCCGCCGTATGCCGCCAGCTGGCCGCAATAGCGCGCATGGACGTGCTGAACTTCGGCATGGACGCGTTGCGGCCGCCGCCGGACATCGCCGCCAAGCCGCTGTCGGTGCTGTCGTGCCGCCTGCATAAGCCGCTGTACCGCATCGACGCCATCCTCCGCGCCTGGGCGCAGGTAGAAGCTGACGCCACGCTGGCCGGCTGGCAGCTGACCGTGGCCGCCAGTGGTGACGAAACGGCCAACTTGCAGGCACTGGCGCAGCAACTGGGGCTGCAGCGGGTGGTGTTTACCGGCTTTGTGGCACCCGAGGTGCTGGCGCAGCACTACCGCGACGCGCGCGTGTTTGTCAGCGTACCGATGAGCGACGCCACCAGCATCAGCCTGCTGGAAGCCATGGGCCACGGCTGTTTGCCGGTGCTGTCCAACCTGCCGGCCAACCTGGAATGGGTGCTGGACGGCGTCAACGGCGCCATCGTGGAAGACTTGGGCCGGCTGGGCAGCGCGCTGAAGACGCAGCTACGGCGCGCAGGCGATAATGCCGCCCTGGCCAGCGCCACGGCACTGAACCGCCAGCAGGTACAGACCAAAGGGCTGTACCGCGAGAACATGCAGCGCTTTGCGCAGATTTACCGGGAATTGTGCTGAAGGCTTTTTGACCACGAAACAATAAAAGGCGTTGGCCACGAAACCCACGAAAGGGCACGAAAAAGGCAAAGGCTATGTTTGCCACGTAAGGCGCGGACAAAACCATCGCTTAGACAAAACCATCGCCTGGCAAAGGTTGGCCGCAGCGGTGTCAGTGTGCTTCCGTGCTGTCCGTTTTTTCCGTGGCTAAGCAAGGTTCGTGTTTTTTCGTGGTTTTCGTGGCTAAGAGGTAGTAAAAGGCCTTAGCCACGAAACCCACGAAAGGGCACGAAAAAGGCAAAGGCGTTTTTTGCCACGGAATACACGGAAGGCGCGGACAGAACCTTTAAAGACACCAAGGTTGGCCGCAGTGGTGTCGGTGTGCTTCCGTGCTGTCCGTTTTGTCCGTGGCTAAGAGAGGTTCGTGTTTTTTCGTGGGTTTCGTGGCTAAGAGGTAGTAAAAGCCTTTTGCCACGAAACCCACGAAAGGGCACGAAAAAGGCAAAGGCGATGTTTGCCACGGAATACACCGAAGACGCGGACAGAACCTTAAAGACACCAAGGTTGGCCGCAGCGGTGTCAGTGTGCTTCCGTGCTTTCCGTTTTTTCCGTGGCGAAAGAAAGGTTCGTGTTTTTTCGTGGTTTTTGTGGCCAAAAGCTTCCCGGCCAACGCAGTAACAAAACGAGTCGTCACCCGTAGACAGGTTTGAACAGATGAAAATTGCCCACCTCACCAGCGCTCACCCGCGCCACGATATCCGCATCTTCGTGAAAGAGTGCGCCACCCTGGCCGAAGCCGGCCACGAGGTGCACCTGATCGTGGCCGATGGCAACGGTGACGAGATCAACCGCGGCGTGCGCCTGCACGACGTGGGGCCGAAAAGTGGCGGCCGGCTGTCGCGCATGACCGGCACCGTGAAGCGCGTGTACGAGAAGGCGCTGCAGCTGATGCCCGACGTGGCGCACTTTCACGACCCCGAGCTGATCCCTGCCGCGCTGCGCCTGCAGCAGGCCGGTATCAAGGTGGTGTACGACGTGCACGAAGATGTGCCGCGCCAGGTATTGGCCAAGCACTGGATTCCCGGCATGGCCCGCCCGCTGGTGTCGCGCGGGGTGGAAACACTGGAAGACTACGCCGCGCGCCGCTTCGACGCCATCGTGGCTGCTACGCCGGTGATCCGCCGCCGTTTCGAGCAGGCTGGCGCCCGCCGTGTGGTGGACGTATGCAACTACCCGATCCTGGCCGAGCTGGTGCGCGATACGCCGTGGGCCAGCCGCCGCAACGAGGTGTGCTACCTGGGCGGCATCAGCCGCACCCGTGGCATCGAGCCCATCATTGCTGCGCTGCCGGACACCGATACCCGCCTCAACCTGGCCGGCATCTGGAGCGAGCCGGACCTGAAAGCCGCGCTGCAGCGCGAAGCGGGCTGGAACCGCGTGAACGACCTGGGTGTGCTGGACCGCGCCGGCGTGGCCGACGTACTGTCCGCCAGCAAGATCGGCCTGGTCACGCTGCTGCCCACGCCCAGCTATGTGGAATCGCTGCCGATCAAGCTGTTCGAATACATGGCCGCCGGCATGCCGGTGATCGCCAGCGACTTTCCGCTGTGGCGCGAGATCATCGAGGACGCCGACTGCGGCCTGCTGGTGGACCCGCAAGACCCGCACGCCATCGCCGACGCCATCGCCCAGCTGCTGGGCGACGACGAACGCGCCCGCCTGATGGGCCTGTCCGGCAAACAAGCAGTGCTGGCCAAGTACAGCTGGGCCGCCGAAGGCGCCAAGCTGGTGGACCTGTACCGGGGGTTGGCCGCATGAACCGCTCCATGCCCCTGACCCTGCTTTATATTGCCCTGCCGCTGTGGCTGCTGTTCTGCCTGGTGCAATGGCTGTGGTACGGCGCGCCACTTACCGCCGCCACGCTGGGTGGCCACGCCGCGCTGGCGCTGGCCTACACGCTGTGGCACTGGCGCAATGGCGCCTGGTTTGCGCGGCTGGCGGCCAACGATTACGCCGGCTGGCAGCGCGTGGCGCAGGGCGGCCAGATGCGCTTTTTGATGGCTTACGGCCTGTCCAGCCGCGGCATGATGCTGGCCTGCCTGGTGGTGGGCATGCAGTGGGTAGCCAGTGGCGCCATCCCCAGTACCGAACGCCTGCTGACCCACGGCATGCTGTGGGCGCCGCTGGGCATTGTGCTGGCCTATTTTGACTGGCTGCGCATGGAACAAGCCAGCAGCCACGTCTCCTGAATCTGTCGGGCAGCCCGGCTGCCCGGAAACCGACTATGAAAATCCTGTACATCAACCACTACGCTGGCAGCCCGCTGCACGGCATGGAATTCCGCCCCTACTACCTGGCCCGCGAATGGGTGAAAGCCGGCCACGAGGTGCATATCGTGGCGGCCGACTACTCGCACCTGCGCCAGCGCAACCCGGAATTAACAGCCAAATACGCCGACCAGGACATCGACGGCATCCGCTACACCTGGTGTAAAACGCCGCGCTACGAGGGCAACGGCGCCAAACGCGTTATCAATATCTTCCGCTTTCTGGGCCGTGTGCTGGGCCTATCCGGCCGCTACCTGCGCGACTGGAAACCCGACGTGGTAATTGCCTCGTCCACCTACCCGCTGGACACCATCCCGGCGGCGTTTATCGCCGGCAAAACCGGCGCCCGGCTGGTGTACGAGGTGCACGACCTGTGGCCGCTCACGCCGGTAGAAGTCGGCGGCATGAGCCCGAAACACCCGTTTATCCGCCTGCTGCAATGGGCCGAGGACTTTGGCTATAAGAAAGCCGACACCGTGGTGTCCATGCTGCCCTGCGCAAAGGATTACATGATGGCGCACGGCATGGCGCCGGAAAAATACGTGGTGATTCCCAATGGTGTAGACGTGGCCGAGTGGCAGGGTAAGCCCGAGCCGCTGCCGGGCGAGCACCGCATGCGCCTGGCCGAGCTGAAGGCGCAAAAGCGCTTTATCCTGGGTTACGCTGGTGGCCACGGCCTGGCCAACGCGCTGGACTACCTGCTGCAGGCCGCCAGCCTGATCCGGCAAGACCCGGCGCTGGCCGACAAGCTGCAGGTGGTGCTGGTGGGCGATGGCCCGGACAAAGCCGCGCTGGTGCAGCAGGCACAGGCACTGGGCCTGGATAACGTCAGCTTTTTGCCTGCCATTGCCAAGCGCGCGGTGCCAGCCTTCCTGGCCGAGTGCGACGCGCTGTACATCGGCTGGCGCAAGCTGCCGATCTACCGCTTCGGCATCAACCCCAACAAGCTGTTCGATTACATGATGGCGGCGCGCCCGGTATTGCACTCGGTAGAAGCCGGCAACGATATGGTGGCCGAGTCCGGCTGCGGGGTGAGCGTGGCGGTAGAAGACCCCGCCGCCATCGCCGATGGCATGCGCCGCCTGCTGGCCACCACGCCGAACGAGCGTGGCTGCATGGGCGCCGCCGGCAAAAAGTTTGTGCTGGCCAGGCACGATTACGCGGTGCTGGCGCGCCGCTTCCTGCAGGGCCTGCGCTAAAGCGCTTGCCATGCGGCCAACCTTGATCCGGAGCCTGTCATGAGCCAGCAGCCCCACATCCGCTTTGATTTTGCCGACGGCCTGCGCGGCCTGGCCATGCTGGCTGTGGTGCTGTTCCACTACACGCAAACGTTCTGGCAGCGCCGCGACCGCATCGCCGAGGTGATGAGCGTGCCGCCGCTGCCCGGCTACGACGGTGCATCGTTCGTGCTGCCGTTCAACCTGGGCGCAGTGGGGGTAGGGCTGTTTTTGCTGATTTCCGGTTTGCTGATTCCGCTATCGCTCACGCGCATGGGGGCGCTGCGTTTTGCCGTGTCGCGCTTCTTCCGCATCTTCCCCACCTATTGGGCGGGGCTGGCGGTGACAGTGGCGGCGCTATGGTTGGCCGCACAGCTGCCCGGTGGCGTGTGGAGCGTAACCGCGCGCGACGTACTGGGCCACGTCAGCATTGCGCTGATCGACTGGATAGGCGGCCGCAATATCGACCCGGTAATGTGGACGCTGAAAGTAGAGCTGTGGTTTTACGCCATGCTGGGCATCGCCTTTACGCTGACCGGCCGCCGCATCAAGTGGGCGATCTGGCTGCTGCTGCCACTATTGGTATGGCTGTGCCGCTTTGCGCCGGTCAACGGCTTCCAGACCATTGTGTGTTACTTCCCGCTGATGTTTGCCGGCAGCTGGGTGTACTTCTACCAGACCGGCCACGCCGGCCGCGTGGAAACCGTGCTGCACTTTGTCGGCATGCTGGCGCTGTACGTGTGGCTGACCGGCTGGGCCAGCCCCGGCCTGTACGCCAGCTATGGCATAGGCGTGGCGCTGTTTGTGGCGGGGGCCTTGCGGCCGCAGCTGGTGGCGGTGCCGCTGCTCACACGTGTGGCCGGCGTCAGCTACGCCTGGTACGTGTGCCATGCCACGGTCGGTTACCTGATCCTGTTTACGCTGGCACAATACGGCACCCCGTGGTGGGCGATGGTGGCCATCGCGTTGGGGGTGACGTGGGGTATCGCGCAGGCGATTCACCGCTGGGTGGAGCTGCCGACGCAGCGGTGGGGCAAGGTGTTATCGGATAAGTTGAAGTGACTGGTAGCCCGGATAAGCCGTAGGCGCATCCGGGGAACGAGGGTTGCGGCCAACCTTTGGCCGTGGGTAGGTTGGGTTGAATGAAATGAAGCCCAACGTTCACCGCGTTACGGTTGCATGGTTGTTGCTATTTGCTTCGTCAACGTTGTGACCGCTTGAAGAGATATATGCGGCCAACCTTTG
>JAIXTB010000091.1 GCA_027484385.1 Neisseriaceae bacterium
CAAACACCGCATGGGTGGCGATCTCGGTGGTCTTTCGTTCGTGTTTTTTCGTGTTTTTCGTGGCAAAAAGGTTTTGCCTTTGCCTGCAAAGGCAGGGCTGAGCAATATCACGCACAGAAAGCAAAAGGAATCAGCATGTTGCTGACTACAGAGCAGGAACAGGTAGTGGATGCGGTGCGCCGCTTTGTCACCAGCGAGGTGGCGCCGCATGCGGCAGTGTGGGACCGCGAGCATACTTTCCCCCGCCAGGCGCTGAGCGGCCTGGGCGAGCTGGGGTGCTTTGGCCTGACCGTGTCGCCGGATTGGGATGGCGCCGGGTTCGACTACCTGACCCTGGCCGCGGTGATCGAGGAAATTGCCGCCGGTGACGGTGCGCTGTCCACCATCATTTCGGTGATCAATTCGGTGGGCTGTGGCCCGATCGAGCGTTTTGGCAACGACTGGCAGAAAGACACCTTTCTGCGTCGCATCGCCCGTGGCGAGTGGGTGTCGGCGTTTTGCCTGACCGAGCCGGACGCCGGGTCCGATGCGGCCAACCTGCGTAGCCGTGCCGTGCGCGACGGCGACGATTACCTCATCAACGGCGTAAAACAGTTCATTACCAACGGCAAGCATGCCGACGTGGCCATCGTGTTTGCGGTGACCGACCCGGCGGCCGGCAAGAAGGGCATCAGTGCGTTTCTGGTGCCGACTGCCACGCCCGGTTACACCGTGGCCAAGGTAGAAGACAAGCTGGGTCAGCACGCGTCGGACACCTGCCAGATCGTGTTTGACAACGTGCGCGTGCCGGCCAGCCACCGCCTGGGGGCGGAAGGCGAGGGCTACAAGATTGCCCTGGCCAATCTGGAGTCCGGCCGTATCGGCATTGCCGCGCAGTGCCTGGGCATGGCGCGGGCGGCGCTGGATTTTGCCACCCGTTACGCTACCGAGCGCCACACCTTTGGCCAGCCCATCATCCGCCACCAGGCAGTCGGCTTCCGCCTGGCCGAGGCCGCGGCGCGGCTGGAGGCTGCCCGCCAGCTGGTGTGGCACGCCGCTGCGCTGAAAGATGCCGGCAAGCCCTGCCTGAAGGAGTCCAGCATGGCCAAGCTGATGGCGTCCGAAATGGCCGAGGCGGTGTGCTCGGCAGCGATCCAGACGCTGGGTGGCTACGGCTACCTGAGCGACTACCCGGTGGAGCGCATCTACCGCGACGTGCGTGTGGCGCAGATCTACGAAGGCACCTCGGACGTGCAGAAGCTGGTGATCGCCCGTGCGCTGGAGGACGGGCTGAGCTAGTAGGTACCCTGCGGCCAAGGTTGGCCGCAGGGCAGACGTGGCAAGGGCCGGTGCATGCACCGGCCCTTGTCGATTCAGGCAGGCACGCCGTCAGCGGGCAAGCTGACCCAGCGACGCGGCAAAGTCGTCGGCGTTCTGGTAGCCAATCACCTTGTGCACCAGCTCGCCCTGCGCGTTGTACAGCATGATGCCGGGCGGGCCGTACAGGCCAAAGCGCTTCAGCAGCGCCTGGTGCTCGGCGTTATTGGCGGTGACATCCGCCTGCAGCAGGCGCAGCTTGCCCATGCGGCTGGCAATGGCCGGGTCGCGGAAGGTGGTTTCTTCCATCTCGATGCAGCTCACGCACCAGTCGGCATAGAAATCCAGCATGACCGGCTGGCCGGCCGCTTTGGCCTGCGTCAGTGCTGCGTCCAGTTCGGTGCTGTTGGCAATGCGCTGAAAAGCCGGCTTGGCGGCCAGCTGGCCCTGCCAGATACCCGCCAGCGGCAGCCGTGGCGACGGCGCGCCGGTCGCTGCGCCCAGCACTTGCAGCAGCCCGGCCACGGCCAGTACCACCGCCAGCAGGCGTACTGCCCATAGGCCAATACCGCGTGTGGCCGGGCGCTGCGGGCTAAGCAGCAGCCACCAGGCGCTGCCCAGCGCCAGCGCAGCCCACAGCAGCATGGTCAGCCACACTGGCAGGAAGGGGCCTGCCATCCAGAGGGCTACGCCCAGCATCACCACGCCAAAGGTGTATTTCACCTGCTGCATCCAGGCCCCGGCCCGTGGCAGCAGGTGGCCGCCAAAGGTGCCTACCAGCAGCAGCGGCAGGCCCAGGCCCATGGCCATGGCGTACAGGGCGGCCCCGCCCAGCAGGGCATCGCCAGTCTGGCCGATATAGCCCAGCGCCAGCGCCAGCGGCGGGGCCACGCAGGGGCCAACCAGCAGCGCCGATAGCGCGCCCATGGCAAACACGCTGGCCAGGCGGCCGCCGCCCAGTTTGTTGCTCTGGTTCGCCAGCCGGCTTTGCAGCGCCGAGGGCAGCTGGATGGTAATCAGGTCGAACATGCCCAGCGCAAACACCACCATCAGCGCGCTGGCGGCCAGTATCACGGCGGGCTGCTGTAGCCACACGGTCAGCAGGCTGCCGGTTTTGCCGGCAATCACGCCTACGGCAGTGTAGGTGAGCGCCAGGCCTTGCACGTAGGCAAAGGTCAACACAAAGCCGCGGGTTTTGTTGAGCTTGCTACCCTGGCCGGCCACCATGCTGGACACAATGGGCAGCAGCGGGTACATGCAGGCGGTAAAGGCCATGCCCAGGCCGGCCAGTAAAAATGCGGCCAACGTTGCCCACAGCTGTTGGCGGCTCAGCGGGGTGCTATCGCCGGGCGTGGCTGCTGTGGCTGGGCTGAGCCAGTCGCCCAGCCTGTTGTCGCCAATCTTGAGCTGGTGGGTATACGGCGGGTAGCACAAGCCGGCATCGGCGCAGCCTTGGATGGTGGCCTGCAGGGTAAAGGTGTCGGGGTTGATGGGGCCGGTCAGCGGCAGCGTCACGGTAACGCGCTGGTGGTAAACCTGCTGCAGGCCAAAGTACGGGTCTTGCTTGGCCTCGCCTGCGGGCAGCTGCGGCGTGCCCAGTACGCCGGCCGGCTGGCTGGTAAAACGCGTGCGGTCGCGATACAGGTAGTAGCCTTTGGCGATGTCGAAGTGCACGCGTAACTGCTGGCCCTGTTGCTCTACGCTGGCGGCAAAGGCTTTTTCCGGTGGCAGCAGCTCGTCCGGGTTCAGGGCGCGGGCGGGCAGGGCCGCCATCAGCATTAACAGGGGGAATAGCCAGTGAAACAGGCGCAACAGTGCAGGCATGGTAGAGGCAGGCAGGGTAATGAACAGGGTAGACCGCAACCCGGCGTCGGTGTTCCGGGGCGGCTGCAGCTTATCATAGCCCGCACAGGGTGGGCAGATGTCATGTAAACAAGTGTTTGCTTGCGCTAATATGTGGTGCAGAGGAGAACAATATGGATAAAACCATTCACTTTGCCCACGCCAACAGCTTTCCGGCGCCCATTTACCGGCAGCTGCACGCCGTGTGGCAGGACGCCGGCTATGAGGTGGGTTTTCTGCCGTGCAGCGGCCACGACCCGCGCTACCCGGTGACAGACTGTTGGCCGCAGCTGGTAGAAGAAATGGTGGCGTACATGCGCGCGCACTACACCGCGCCCGTGCATGGGGTGGGGCATTCGCTGGGCGGCATCCTGCTGTTCCTGTCCGCTATCCGTGCCCCCGGGCTGTTTCGCAGCGTGGTGCTGCTGGACTCGCCACTGTTGTCACCGCAGCGCGCTTTGGGCATCTGGCTGGCCAAGCGGCTGGGGTTTATCCAGAACGTTACCCCCGGCGGTACCGGCACCCTGAAGCGGCGCGATAACTGGGCCAGTGTGACGTCGGTATACGACTACTTTGCCCGCAAACCAGCCTTCGCCCGCTGGGCGCCGGCGGTGTTGCACGACTACGCCGCGCTGGGCACCGAAGACAATGGCGAAGGCGGCCGCCGCCTGCTGTTCCGCCCGCAGGTGGAGCACGACATCTATGGCACCTTGCCACATCACTACTGGCAGCTGCGCGGCCAACTACAGGTGCCCATGCACTATGTGGCCGGCGAGGGCAGCGATGTTACCGGGCCCAGTGACCTGACTTTCATGCAGAGGCACTTCGCTGCCCGCATCCATTGGCACCGCGGCAGCCATCTGTTCCCCATGGAGCAGCCGCAGGCTACTGCCGCGTTTGTACTGGGCTTGTTGCAGCCCTAGCCTGGTGTATCAGGCCAGGTCGCGGCTATCGATGCAGGCGTAGGCCGAGTGGTTGTGGATGGACTCGAAGTTTTCCGATGTCACCACAAAATGCCGTACCAGCGGCTGCTGCTGCAGCGCCCCGGCCACGTCGCGCACCAGGTCTTCCACGAATTTGGGGTTGTCGTAGGCTTGCTCGGTAACGACCTTTTCGTCGCTGCGTTTCAGCAGGCCGTACAGCTGGCACGACGCCTGCGCCTCGGCGATGGCAATCAGCGTTTCCACCGCCAGCGCATTATCGGCCTCGGCGTCGATGCAGATATGCGAGCGCTGGTTGTGCGCGCCGTAGCGCGAAATCTGCTTGGAGCACGGGCACAGGCTGGTGACCGGCACCGTGACCTGCAGCCGGTACTGGTACTGGCCGTGTGTCAGGCGGCCATCCAGGCACACCTGATAGTCCAGCAGGCTGGCTACACCAGAGGCCGGGGCCGTTTTGCCCAGAAAGTACGGAAAGCCCAGGCGGATGTGCGCGCTATCGCTTTCCAGCTGTGCGGCGGTACCGCGGACCAGCGCCTCGAAACCGGCGCCATCCAGCGGCGTGTCCAGCGCGTGCAGCAGCGCCACAAAGCGCGACATATGCGTGCCTTTCTGCGTGGCCGGCAGGGCTACCGTCAGCTGGCAGTCGGCCACGGTATGCTGCACCTCGCCGTTGGCCTGGCGCAGGCTGAGCGGGTGGCGCAGGCCCTTGATGCCCACCTCGCGGATAGGAATATGGCGCAGGTCTTGGTGGCTTTGTACATCGGGGATGGCAGTGTGCGGCATGATGTCGATTCAATTAAAAATGTTACGGTATAACATATTGCCATCGATGGATTGTTACGGCAAACCGATAAGAAAAAGCCCGCCGTGCGTGGGCAGGGCGGGCGGGGTATTGTGGCGGGTTGCAGGAGGGGCTAGTTTGCGGCCAACCACAGCCCCGCCAGCATGCCCAACATGGACATGGCCAGCGCAGGGGCGCAGGCCCGTGCCAGGCTGGCACCGCCTATGCTGGCGATCAGCCCGAACTTGAATACCGTATTGCTGAACACCGCCAGTGCCATGGTTACCAGCAGTGGCGTGGTGGCCAGCTGCTGCTGGCCAAACAGCTCCAGCGCGGTA
This sequence comes from Neisseriaceae bacterium, assembly GCA_027484385.1. Taxonomy (GTDB): domain Bacteria; phylum Pseudomonadota; class Gammaproteobacteria; order Burkholderiales; family Chromobacteriaceae; genus Vogesella. Next base: position 5,199 of record JAIXTB010000091.1, read on the forward strand.
AGGCTGATGGCGTCGACATCGTTCAGGCCGGAAACCAGCGCCACCACGTACAGGCCGCTTTCGCCAAACAGGTCGCGTAGCCAGGCCGAGCACAGCATCACCACCGCAAACATGGCGGCAAAGCCTAGTGCAATGCTGAGCTTGGCCGGGTTTTTCAACGTCAGCTCGGGGGCGTTTTCCTGCTGTGCTTGCCGTTTGCCCAAGATGAACAGGGTGGCCAGGCCGGCTAGCAGTGCGGGTAGCATCATGCTGGCGACGCTGTGTACGCTGGTGGGGGCAATGGCCAGTGCCAGCAGGCTCAGACGCACAAACAGCACCATATTGGCCAGCAGGATCACCCGCGTGGCCAGCCGTAGCGAGCCAGGGTTGGCCGCCGCCTCGCGCGCGTACACCAGGCTGGTGGCCGTGGTGGATACCAGCCCGCCGAGTATGCCCAGCACGGGTGCGCCCACGCGCTCCCCCAGAATCTTTACCGCCAGGTAGCCCGCCAGGCCCACGCCCACAATCAGCACCACCAGCAGCCAGATACGGTGCGGGTTAAACGCCAGGTAGGGGCCAAAGCCCTGGTTCGGCAAAATGGGCAGGATGATGAACGTAAGCGCGGCAAACTGCAGCAGCGACAGCAGGTCTTGCCGCTCCAGCTGGTTGGAAAAATTGGACAGCTCCGGCTTCAGGTACAGCAGGCCTGTGGTGATGATGCCCAGCGCAATGGCCAGCTCGGTATTGCCCAGCCCCACCATCAGCCCCAGCGTATACGCCACCAGCAGCGCAATGACCGAGGTGGTGCGCGGCTCGGGGCCTGCGCTTTCGCTGCCGCCGTTGCCCAATGGCAAAAAGCCCAGCATGGCCACCGCCAGCAGCCCGGCGGGCATCAGCCAGGGCAGGGTGGACTGCGCAGCCAGCATGGCCAGCATGGTGCCCAGCAGGCTGACCAGCGGAAAGGTGCGGATGCCGGCCAGAACACGGCGCTTGCGCTCGCGCTCTACGCCGATCAACAGGCCGATACCCAGGCTGGACAGCAGCATGGGCAGCGCGGCGTAGGGGGTGTTGGCCAGGTGCAGCCAGTGGTGTACGTCCAGGCTTGTCATGGTTTTATCCTGTCGACGATGGGCAAGAAAAAAGGCCTGCAGCGCGGGGCGGCAGGCCTGTCGGGCAGCGGCTGGCTAGTGTGCGGCCAACCTGGCTTCGATACTGCGCTGGATGCCCGCGGCGTCCAGGCCGCAGTCGGCCAGCAGTACGGCAGGGTCCCCATGTTCAACATAGTCATCCGGCAGGCCCAGATGCAACATCGGCATGCTGATGCCAGCGGCGGCCAGGGCTTCGGCACAGGCGCTGCCGGCGCCGCCCATGATGGCGTTTTCTTCTACCGTGACCAGCAGGCTGTGGCTGGCGGCCAGCTCGCGCACCAGCGCGGCGTCCAGCGGCTTTACGAAACGCATGTCAGCCACGGTGGCATCCAGCGCGGCGGCGGCGGCCAGCGCGGGCTGCACCATGCTGCCAAAGGCCAGAATCGCCACCTTGCCTGCGCCCTGGCGGCGTAGCACGCCTTTGCCTACCGGCAGCGCGGTCATGGTCTGCTCGATGGCTGCGCCCGGGCCGGTGCCGCGCGGGTAGCGCACGGCGGTCGGGGTATCCAGGCTAAAGGCGGTATACAGCAGCTGGCGGCATTCGTTTTCGTCCGATGGCGCCATCACTGTCATGTTCGGAATGCAGCGCAGGTAGGACAAATCGAACGAGCCGGCGTGGGTGGGGCCGTCGGCGCCCACCAGACCGGCGCGGTCGATGGCAAACACTACCGGCAGGTTTTGCAGGGCCACGTCGTGGATCAACTGGTCGTAGCCGCGCTGCAGGAAGGTGGAGTAGATCGCCACCACCGGTTTCAGGCCGTCGCAGGCCATGCCGGCGGCAAAGGTCACGGCGTGCTGCTCGGCAATGGCCACATCGAAGTAGCGGTCCGGGTGCTCTTTTTCAAAGCGCACCAGGCCGGAGCCCTCGCGCATGGCCGGGGTAATGCCCACCAGGCGTTTGTCCAGCTTGGCCATGTCGCAGATCCAGTCACCAAAAATCTGCGTGTACTGTGGCTTGCCGCCGCCTTTGCTGCCGGCCAGGCCACAGGCCGGGTCGAACTTGGTCACGCCGTGGTATTTCACCGGGTCGTTTTCGGCCAGCTTGTAGCCCTGGCCTTTTTTGGTGACGATGTGCAGGAACTGCGGGCCTTTCAGGCTCTTGATGTTCTTCAGCGTGTCGACCAGCACGTCCAGATCGTGGCCATCGATCGGGCCGATATAGTTGAAGCCGAACTCCTCGAACAGCGTGCCGGGGGTAAAGAAGCCCTTCACGTGTTCTTCCATCTTGCTGGCGATATCGCGCAGCGGCGGGGCGATACCCAGCACCTTGTTGCTGCCTTCTTTGACCGCGGCGTAGAAGCGGCCGCTCATCAGCTTGGCCAGGTAGTTGTTCAGCGCGCCCACGTTGGGCGAGATCGACATGTCGTTATCGTTGAGGATCACCAGCAGGTCGGTATCCATGGCGCCGGCGTTGTTCAGCGCCTCGAAAGCCTGGCCGGCGGTCATGGAGCCGTCACCGATGATGGCAATGCTCTTGCGCGGGATGTTTTGCAGCTTGGCGGCGACTGCCATGCCCAGCGCAGCACCGATAGAGGTGGACGAGTGGCCCACGCCAAAGGTGTCGTATTCGGATTCGTCACGCTTGGGGAAGCCCGCCAGGCCGCCTTTCTGGCGCATGCTATCCATACGGTCTTTACGGCCGGTCAGGATCTTGTGCGGATAGGTCTGGTGGCCTACGTCCCATACCAGCCGGTCGTCCGGGGTATTGAATACGTAGTGCAGGGCAATGGTCAGCTCGATGCTGCCCAGGTTGGAGGCAAAATGGCCGCCGGTTTTGCTAACCGAGCTCACCAGGAATTCGCGCAGCTCGCGGGCCAGCTGTGGCAGCTTGCTGCGGTCCAGGGTTCTGAGGTCGGCCGGACTCTGTAGGGTGTCGAGCAGTGTAGTCATGATGTTGCTTTTGTTATGGTCAGAACGAGCGGGCCACGATGTAATCTGCCAGCTGTTTCAGGCGCTCGGCGCGGCTGCCGAACGGTGCCAGCGCGGCCAGCGCGTCGTCGTACAGGTCGCGGGCAAATTGCTTGGCTTTACCCAGGCCCATCAGGCTGACATAGGTGGGCTTGTCGTTGGCCGCATCCTTGCCGGCGGTTTTGCCCAGCGTGGCGGTATCGGCTTCGCAGTCCAGCACGTCGTCTACTACCTGGAAGGCCAGGCCCATGCGCTTGGCAAAGTGGTCCAGCGCGGTTTCTTCTGCTTCGGTCAAAGCTTGGCCGCAGTATGCGCCCAACAGCACGGCAGCGCGAATCAAGGCACCGGTTTTCAGCATGTGCATGAATTCCAGCTCCGGCTGGTTCAGTGCGGTGCCGACGCTGGCCAGGTCAATGGCCTGGCCGCCGGCCATACCGGCGTGCCCGCTGGCGTGGGCCAGCAGCTTCACCATGGCCAGCTGGCGGCTGGCGTCTACGCCGGGTAGCGGGGTGGCCAGCACATCGAAGGCCAGCGTTTGCAGGGCGTCGCCTACCAGCAGGGCGGTGGCTTCGTCGTACTGCACGTGGCAGGTGGGTTTGCCGCGGCGCAGCACGTCGTCGTCCATGCACGGCATGTCGTCGTGTACCAGCGAGTAGGCGTGGATCATCTCCACCGCACAGGCTACGCGGGCAACGTTGGCCGCATCGGCACCGCTCAGCTCGCCTGCGGCAAAGGCCAGTAGCGGGCGTACACGCTTGCCGCCTTGCAGGGTGCTGTAGCGCATGGCGTCGTGTAGCACCTGCGGGGCGCGTGCCGCGTTGGGCAGCAGCGCTTCCAGCGTGCTTTCTACGGTTTGCTGGGTATGGGTCATCCAGCCGGTAAAGGTGTTATTGGCCATCGGTGAGGTCCAGCGGCTTGAGTTCGTCGTTTTCCAGCACGCGCAGCTGTTGTTCGGCGTCTGCCAGCTTGCCCTGGCAGAACTTGATCAGTTCTATACCCTGCTTATACGACGTCAGGGCGGTATCCAGCGGCAGGTCGCCGCCTTCCATCGCCTGGATAATGTCCTCCAGCTGCGCCAGTGCGCTTTCGAAACTGGCTTGGGCTTTGGCGGTTTTAGCCATGGCGCTTGTCCTTCTGCATCTATAACGGTTGGCCGCCATTGTAGGGGTTTTCCGCTGCGCAACAAAGCGGCAACAAAGCCAGCAGCATGGCAGTGTGGCGGGTGGCACAGGCAAAACAAACCCCCTTTGCCAGGCAGAAGGGGGTTTGTTAGCCGGCCTGCTGCTAGGCAGCAGGCCGGTGGGGCACGCTCAGGCGGCTTTTTTCGGGAACATCAGCGAGGCAATCACCGAGCCGATAATCACCACGAACACCACGCCCAACGAGATGGCTACCGGGATGTGCACGAACTTCAGGATCAGCAGTTTTACCCCGATGAACGACAGCACGATTGCCAGACCATAGCGCAGCAGGTGGAAACGGTCTGCCACATCGGCCAGCAGGAAGAACATGGCGCGCAAGCCCAGGATGGCGAAGATGTTGGACGTCAGCACAATGAACGGGTCCATGGTGACGGCAAAGATCGCCGGGATGCTATCCACGGCAAACACCACGTCCGACAGCTCGACAAAGACCAGCACCAGGAACATCGGTGTGGCGTAGCGCATGCCATTCTTCACCACGAAAAACGCTTCGCCGTGGTAGTCGTCAGTCATGCGGATATGCTTGCGCAGGAACTTCAGCAAGCCGTTATTGGCCAGGTCTTCTTTTTCCTCTTTTTCCGGCAGCATCATTTTCAGGCCGGTAAACAGCAGGAAAGCACCGAACACGTACAGGATCCAGCTGAACTCTTTCACCAGCGCCGCACCCAGGAACACCATGACGGTACGCAGGATGATGGCACCGAATACACCGTACAGCAGCACGC
>JAIXTB010000137.1 GCA_027484385.1 Neisseriaceae bacterium
ACCGAACAGAATGGCCAGACGATCCAGCAGATAACCACGGTCGTAAGCAAAGCGGTCTTGCTCTGGCAGCTGCATGGTCACACCCAGGGCACGGCCACGCGGGATGATGGTGACCTTGTGTACCGGGTCGGACTTGGGCAGCAGCTTGGCCACCACGGCGTGGCCGGATTCGTGATAAGCGGTATTACGCTTTTCTTCCTCAGACATCACCATGCTGCGGCGCTCGGCACCCATCATGATCTTGTCTTTGGCAGATTCGAAATCCAGCATGTCCACCAGGCGCTTGCTGCGGCGAGCGGCAAACAACGCGGCTTCGTTCACCAGGTTAGCCAAGTCGGCACCGGAGAAACCAGGCGTACCGCGGGCGATCACCGGTGCATCCACGTCAGCGGCAATCGGCACCTTACGCATGTGCACGTTCAGGATCTGTTCGCGGCCACGGATATCCGGCAACGGCACCACTACTTGGCGGTCGAAACGACCCGGACGCTGCAGCGCAGGGTCCAGTACGTCCGGGCGGTTAGTGGCAGCGATCACGATCACGGTCTGGTTGGTTTCAAAGCCATCCATTTCCACCAGCAGCTGGTTCAGTGTCTGCTCGCGCTCGTCGTTACCGCCACCCAGGCCAGCGCCACGCTGGCGACCAACGGCGTCGATCTCGTCGATAAAGATGATGCATGGCGCGTTTTTCTTGGCTTGCTCGAACATGTCGCGCACGCGGGACGCGCCCACGCCGACAAACATTTCTACAAAGTCGGAACCGGAAATGCTGAAGAACGGCACCTTGGCTTCGCCAGCAATGGCCTTGGCCAGCAAGGTTTTACCGGTACCCGGGCTACCTGCCAGCAGGATGCCTCGCGGAATGCGGCCGCCCAGGCTCTGGTATTTGGTCGGGTCACGCAGGTAATCCACGATCTCCTTCACTTCTTCCTTCGCTTCGTCGCAGCCAGCTACGTCGGCAAAGGTCACGGTATTGGTGTCCTGGTCCAGCATGCGCGCCTTGCTCTTGCCAAACGAGAACGCACCGCCTTTGCCACCGCCCTGCATCTGGCGCATGAAGAAGAACCACACGCCGATCAACAGCAGCATCGGGAACCAGCTGATGAAAATGTTCATCAGCATGGAAGGTTCTTCTTCCGGTTTGGCGGAGAAGCGCACGTTGTTCTGGATCAGCACGTCTACCAGCTTGGTATCCAGCGGGGCAAACGAGCTGAACGACGAGCCGTCGGTACGCTTGCCGCGTATCCACTGGCCACGCAGCGGGTTGCCTTCGATGGTCAGGGACTGCACCTTGCCGGTTTCAACGTCGCTGATGAATTGCGAGTATTCAAGCTGGTTTTGCGTTTCCCGGGGTTGAAACTGTTTGAATACCGTCATCAGGACAAGCCCGATGATGACCCAGATAGCGATGTTTTTGCCGATATTGTTCACAAGAGCGTGCTCCTATGTGCCCTGACTTGGAGAATGGTTTATTTGATTGTAACCCCGGCGTGGCAGGCTGTCAGCGACGGCCCTTGCCAAGCAGGTAAATTTCACTGGAGCGATCACGGGAGGCCTTGGGTTTGCGCGTTACCACTTCGGTAAACAGCTCGCGCATGGACTGCAGGTAAGCCTGGAACTCGCTGCCCTGAAATACCTTGACCAGAAAATGGCCGCCGGGTTTCAGGTGATCACGGGCAAATTCCAGCGCCAGCTCGGTCAGGTGAAAGCTGCGGGCCTGATCGATGGCGCTCATGCCGGAGATATTGGGGGCCATGTCGGAAATTACAAGGTCCAGCTGACGCCCGCCCAGCAAGGCAACAAACTCGTCCAGCACTTCCTGCTCGCGAAAGTCACCCTGGATGAAAGACACATCGGCAATGGCATCCATGGGCAGGATATCCATGGCAAAGACTTTGCCTTTGTCACCCACGATGCGTGCTGCCACCTGCGACCAGCTACCCGGAGCAGACCCCAGATCGGCCAGCACGGTTCCCGGCACGATCAATTTATCTTTTTCATTGATCTCCAGCAGCTTGTAGGCAGCGCGGGCACGGTAGCCATCCTTCTGCGCCATATGCACATAGTGGTCGTTGACGTGCTCTTTTAACCAGGCGTTACTTGTCCTGCTGCGTGCCATGCTTCTTTCCTGATGAATGGGGTTGGGTTCTACTGGGAACTATAAATACAATTGCCGTACATGCCAGTATGGCTTGCAGATAGCGCACTCCACACAGCGGCAGCCACGGATGGCGGGCGCTGACGAAACTACTGTGAACAGCGCCTGAATTTTAGTAAAATCTTTTTTTAATCTGAAACTTGAAGCAACACATGAAAATCGAACTGACAGCCGTCGAGCGTACTTACCTGAAGGGCCTGGCCCATTCACTGAACCCGGTGGTAATGATTGGCAACAACGGCCTGACCGAATCCGTGGTTCGTGAAATCGCCATCAGCCTGGACGCTCACGAACTGATCAAGGTTCGCGTTCTGGGCGATGACCGCAGCGCGCGTGTCGCCATGTACGACCAGATCTGTGACGAACTGGGCGCCGCCCAAGTGCAACACATCGGCAAACTGCTGGTGCTGTACCGCCCGTCCGACAAGGCACTGATCGACCTGCCAAAAAGCAAGAAAGCGCTGAAAGCCCGCCCGTAAGCGCAGCCGCTGGCAATACATGATAAAAGCGGTGGCTTGCCACCGCTTTTTCTTTGCCTGTCAGTTATCGCTGCGCAGCAGGTAAACCAGACCCATCAGGCTTTGTACCAGGTAGATCAGGCTGGAAATGGCATGCCAGGTCGCAAAGCCGCCACCAAACAAGCCTTCTGCCGCGTGATTCATCTGTGCTTTCAGCGCGGCAATGATCGGGGTCACACCAAAGTGGTTGATCATGATGCAGGCCAGCATACCCAGCAGTAGCCAGAACGGTGCCTGTTTCAAGCCGCGCGCGCCTTGGCGCATCACGTAATCCGCCATCAGGAACACACTGCACACCAGCCCTACCCAGGCGATGGAGGCAAACAGCCTGCCTGCCACCATGCCTGCTGTCACGTTATCCAGTGCCGAAAACAGCACCGGCGTCACAATAATGCCGATAACCCACAAGCCGCCAATCCAGAAAGTACGGGCGATGGCGCGTAAACCGTTCATGCTTCCCCCTGATCATTGCTGCTCAAGGTTGGCCGCAGCCCATGCTGCAGCCTGCCTCAGGCTCAGATATACAGTACGTCCAGGATTTCGTATTCGCGAATACCGCCTGGTGCCACCACCTCGGCCACGTCACCGGCTTCCTTGCCGATCATGGCACGGGCGATAGGCGAGTTGATCGATACTTTGCCTTCCTTGATGTCGGCTTCGTCGTCGCCCACGATCTGGTAGGTCACTTCGTCATCGCTCTCCATATCCAGCAGCTTGACGGTGGCAGCAAACACCACACGACCATCCGCGTTCAGCTCGTTGGGGTCGATGACCTGCGCGTTGGAAATCTTGGCTTCCAGCTCGGCAATGCGGCCTTCCACGAAAGCCTGACGCTCTTTGGCAGCTTCGTACTCGGCGTTTTCCGACAGGTCACCCTGGGCGCGAGCCTCGGCAATGGCCTCGATCACCGACGGACGCTCCACACTCTTGAGGCGCTGCAGTTCGGCCTTGAGCATTTCCGCTCCACGTACGGTCAACGGGACTTTGATCATGTGTCTATTCTCCGGGGGCCTCTGGCGGCCCCATGATAAAAGCGCAAGCCGCCGTACGAGACGGCGGCTTTGCGGGACGATTGTGTCAGACGGGATTGTAACGGGATTTCACGTGCGGTTCAAAGGTTGGCCGCACGTGAAGCCCATCAGCCCTTCAGGTCGGCGTGCAGCTGCTGCACGCTGTACACGTCAAACGCATCCACGTGCGACAGGCCGGCACACACCGCCTTGGCACCGGCCAGGGTGGTGTATTGCGGTACACGCATCTGCAGCGCGCTGCGGCGGATGGTGTGGCTGTCCTGGATAGCCTGGCGTTTTTCGTCCACGGTGTTGATCACCACGTCGATTTCGCCGTTCTTGATCAGGTCCACGATGTGCGGGCGGCCTTCGTTCACCTTGTGCACGATCTGCACGATGATGCCGGCAGCTTGCAGTGCCTTGGCGGTGCCACGGGTAGCACACACGCCAAAACCCAGCTGCTGCAGCTCGCGGGCTACTTCCACGCCACCCTCTTTGTCGCCTTCGCGCAGCGACATGAATACCTTGCCGGTACGCGGCAGCTTGTCGCCGGCCGCCAGCTGGGCTTTCACGTAGGCTTCGGCAAAGGTGCGGCCAACGCCCATGACTTCACCGGTGGACTTCATCTCCGGCCCCAGGATGGTATCCACACCAGGGAACTTGATGAACGGGAACACAGCTTCTTTCACGGCGTAGTACGGCGGTACCACTTCGTGGGTGAAGCCCTGCTCTTTCAGGCTGATACCGGCCATGGCACGGGCAGCGATCATCGCCAGCGAGGCACCGCTGACCTTGGACACGAACGGCACCGTACGCGAGGCACGCGGGTTCACTTCCAGTACATAGATGGTGCTGCCCTGGATGGCGAACTGCACGTTCATCAGGCCTACCACGTTCAGCGCACGCGCCATGGCGATGGTCTGGCGGCGGATTTCGTCCTGCAGCTCGGCCGACAGACTGTACGGTGGCAGCGAGCAGGCGGAGTCACCGGAGTGCACACCGGCTTGCTCGATGTGCTGCATGATGCCGCCGATCACCACGTCGGTACCGTCGGAGATGCAGTCCACGTCCACTTCGATGGCGTCGTTCAGGAAGCGGTCCAGCAGCACCGGGCTGTCGTTGGACACCTTCACCGCTTCGCGCATATAGCGTTCCAGGTCTGCCGGCTCGTGCACGATTTCCATCGCACGGCCGCCCAGTACATAGGACGGGCGCACCACCAGCGGGTAGCCGATTTCTTCGGCCAGGCGCATCGCGTCTACCGGGTTACGTGCGGTACGGTTTGGCGGCTGTTTCAGACCCAGGTCTTGCAGCAGGTGCTGGAAGCGCTCGCGGTCTTCGGCAGCGTCGATCATGTCCGGGCTGGTGCCGATGATAGGCACGCCGTTGGCTTCCAGTGCACGCGCCAGTTTCAGCGGGGTCTGGCCACCGTACTGCACGATCACGCCGAACGGTTTTTCGATACGGCAGATTTCCAGCACGTCTTCCAGCGTCAGCGGCTCGAAGTACAGGCGGTCGGAGGTATCGTAGTCGGTGGACACGGTTTCCGGGTTGCAGTTGACCATGATGGTCTCGAAACCGGATTCGCGCAGGCTCAGGGCGGCGTGTACGCAGCAGTAGTCAAACTCGATACCCTGGCCAATACGGTTCGGGCCGCCACCCAGTACCATCACCTTCTTGCGGTCGGTAGGCTGGGATTCGCACTCTTCCTCGTAGGTGGAGTACATGTAAGCAGTGTTGGTAGCG
>JAIXTB010000171.1 GCA_027484385.1 Neisseriaceae bacterium
ACCCTGGGCCGCTCGGTCAACTTCGACTTCAAGCGCGCCGAAGGCTACCGCAACTTCTGCAACAAGCTGTGGAACGCCACCCGCTTTGTGATGATGAACGTAGAAGGCAAAGACTGCGGCCAGGACGAAACCCTGCCGCTGGAATACAGCTTTGTCGACCAGTGGATCATCGGCCGCCTGCAGCAAGCCGAAGCCGACGTCACCAACGCGCTGGAAACCTACCGCTTCGACCTGGCCGCCCAGGTGATCTACGAATTCATCTGGAACGAGTACTGCGACTGGTACGTAGAGCTAGCCAAAGTACAGCTGCAAAACGGTAACGAAGCGCAGCAGCGCGCCACCCGCCGCACCATCGTGCGCGTGCTGGAAGTGGCGCTGCGCCTTACCCACCCGCTGATGCCGTTCATCACCGAAGAGCTGTGGCAAACCGTGGCCCCGCTGGCCAACGCCAAGCACACCGACAGCATCATGCTGGCGCAGTGGCCGGTAGCCGTGCCCGAGAAGATCAATGCCGCGGCCAACGCGCGCATGGACGCCTTCAAGGACATGGTCAACGCCGTGCGTAACCTGCGCGGTGAAATGGGCATCGGCCCGGCGGTAAAAGCGCCGCTGTTCATTGAAACCGCCGACGCCAGCATTGCCGACTTCGTGCCGTACCTGAAGCTGCTGGCCCGCCTGACCGAAGGCAGCATCGTGGCCGCACTGCCAGCCGACGACGCACCGGTGGCCATGTCGGGCAACGCCCGCCTGATGCTGAAGGTGGAAGTGGACAAAGCCGCCGAAACCGCCCGCCTGACCAAAGAGCAGGGCAAGGTGGAAGCGGAGCTGGCCAAGCTGACCGCCAAGCTGGAGAAACCGGGCTACATCGATAAAGCCCCGGCGCATCTGGTAGAGCGCGACAAGGCGCAGCTGGCTGAGCTGAATGACAAGCTGGAGAAGGTGAAGGCGCAGTTGGTCAAGTTGGCTTGATAGCGCGTTGTCATTCGTGATAAAACCCCCGTCATCGAAAGGTGGCGGGGGTTTTGTCTTGGAAAATTGTTTGATAGATGATGATGCTGATGCAGAAGGGTTTTATAAGGTAGTTCAGCAAGGGAGCGATTTTTTGGATCCTCCAGATTATGCGAGAAAAATGTTGGAGTGGATGTATCAAGAGTGCAAAGATGTGCTGGATAAGAAATTTAAAAGTCAAATAAAAGCGGATTTTTCAGCCTCTTTTGCTGAGTTGTATTTTGCTGCAACTACTAGAATTCGGTATGGGCATAAGATAAAGCATTTGGCAGATTTCGGGCCTGACTTTTATTTCCCTGATTTTAATTTGCACTGTGAAGTGACATCAATAAAAAATGGAAATTCTGAGTTTAATTCGGTGCCTGTGTTTGATGATGGGGTTGTGCATTCTTATCCAGAAGATAAGGTCATACTAAGGTTAACTGGTGCAATTGATCAAAAACTTGCTAAGATTAAAGAATACATTAAGTGTGGTCTTATTTCAGACGAGCAACCGGTCCTGATTTTTATTTCTGCCAATGGGATGAGTGAGCGGTTGCCAATGCATCCGGAGGGTGGGTATCCCCAAATTGTAAAAGCGGTTCTCCCGCTTGGGGATCAAACTTTTTGGCTTGATCCGCTAACGCTTCAATGCTCGTCAGTAACATATGCATGGCGAGATAGTGTGTCTAAAGTCAAGGCTGGCGGTTTTGAGAGCATAGATACCTCTCTTTTTTTAAGTGAAAAGTCGTCTTGTATAAGTGCTATTGCATATTCTTATGCAACAGCACTTGATGGTGATGGCGTTTCAGATTTTGGAAATGATTTTTTAGTTATTCATAATCCAATGGCTAGGAATCCTCTCTCTTTGGGGTTTTTCAAAACTGGAAAGCAATATCTGGTTGATTTAATGGATGGTGCGTTTAAGATTTATCAGCATAACAGCCCGTAGGTTGGGCTGAATGAAATGAAGCCCAACGTTCACCGCGCCCCGCAAGGTTGGCCGCATGCCGTCACGGTGTTGCGGCCAACCTTTTGTTTTGTGTGCCGCTGCGCGGCGTAATTGCATGCCGCTTTCCGCGCGGCGGCGGGGTACTTTCTTTTGCGTCGCCAAAAGAAAGTACCCAAAGAAAAGGCGCCCCGGGGCTGCTCGAAACCCCGTGCCAAACGGCCCGCCCCAGGCGTCGCCGAACTCGTCCCTCGCTAACGGCTCGGGACTCAGACAAATCGGCGTCTTAAAACCTGGGGCAAACCGTTTGCCCCGGCTCGCGCCAACGGGGCAGGGCGGCGCCGGTGCGGTTCTATTAATTGACTGGTTTGTGTGCTTTGGGCCTTGAATGCTTTTGTAGTCTTAAAAGGTTGGCCGCAAACATTTACGTTACTGCGGCCAACCTTTTGTTACTTCGTGCCGCTGCGCGGCGTATGTGCATGCCGCTTTCCGCGCGGCTGCGCCTTGTCCGGCCTGCGATCCACTTCCTCACCGCACTCATCAAGCTTGGCCGCACTCGGTCACGCTGTTGCGGCCAACCGCTACCCGGTCCGCGGCGTATTTTTCGTGGTATTCCGCCCGCTGGCGTGATGATCTGTGCAAAATTTCGATA
>JAIXTB010000239.1 GCA_027484385.1 Neisseriaceae bacterium
GCAGTGCAAGTATTTGGCTTAGCCAGACACTTACACCTATCGGTTATTTGGTCTGTTAAAGAGCGGTGCTGACTGCTTGTTTCGTTTGCGTCGTCAGCTGAGGAGGCGAACTATACCCACCCAGCCCACACCCGTCAACACTTACCCCGCAATAAACTGCAAGTATTTGCTTAAGGTGTTGATTTGCAACGGCACACAAAAGCAAAAAAGTTGGCCGCATCCGTTCCTGTCAGCCGTTCCGCTCTGTGATAGGGACACACGACACCTATCGAAAAGACAAAACAGGCTGTGCGACAAAGATGCTACGCCTGGTGAAGGCTGTTTTGACAGCCAGCTTGCTGCGCATTAGTATTAATGAGAATAGTTATCAAGCCAAATCTCAATCAATGGAACACCGCGCATTTCACTATGGCTCGCTGGGCATCATCGGCGCGGCCCACCTGGGCTTGCTGATGATGACGCCCAGCCACAGCTCGCCGCTGACACCGCCACAGGTTTTACCTGTTATAGAGATGGTGTCGGTGGCCCAGCAGCAGGCCACACCTCGACCGGCACCACCCACCCCGCAGACACCACCGGTCAAACGCCCGCCTTTAGCCAAGCCAATGCCGACACCGCCGGTACAGGTGAGCAAAAGCACGGTGGCACCACCTGCCAATGCGATCAGCACGCCTGTGGTGCCGACACCCACCCAGCCAGTTGCAGAAACCCCGGCACCCGCCGCGCGGGCGGTAGCAGATACTCGCCCGGCTCCGCCTGTGGAAAAACCGGCGGCCGAGCAGGCCTATATCGCTCCTACGCCCATTAGCGGCGCACAGGGCAACCCCAAGCCAGAGTACCCGCCGCTGTCGGTGGAGCTGGAGGAAGAAGGCACCGTGGTGCTGCGCGTACTGGTCAGCACCAAAGGCCGCGCTTTATCGGTCGCCATTGCCAAAAGCAGCGGTTATGCGCGGCTGGACAACTCGGCGCGCCGCACAGTGGCGAGCCGCTGGCAGTTTACGCCAGGCCAGCGCGGTGGCGAGGCAGTAGAGGAATACTGCCTGGTGCCTGTTGAATTTACTCACCCTCACAAGAACAAGTCCTGACCCATGAACCTGATGCTTACCTTTGAACAGGGCGATGCCGTATTGGTATCGGTGTTTCTTATCCTGATCCTGATGTCAGTACTGACCTGGTACTTTATTGTGCTGCGCGGCTGGCGCGCGTGGCAGGTGCGCCGCCTGAACCGTGAGGCGGATGCGCAGCTGTGGGGGGCTGCCAGCTGGCAGGCTGCAGAGAAAGACCTGGATGCCAGCCCGGCACCGGTAGCAGCCCTGCTGCGCGAAGGCCTGGCTGCCGTGCGCAAATACCAGCAGCACAGCGATGGCTCGCTGGGGCAGTCGTGCAGCCTGGACGATTATCTGACGCGCGCACTACGCAAGCGCTTGTCGCAAGAACAGCAGAGCCTGGAAGGCGGCATGACTTTCCTGGCCACTATCGGCTCGACTGCGCCGTTCATCGGTCTGTTTGGCACGGTATGGGGTATTTATAACGCGCTGGTGAATATCGGTGCCCAAGGCCAGGTATCCATCGGTACGGTTGCTGGCCCGATTGGCGAGGCACTGGTGGCCACCGCTGCCGGCCTGGCGGCGGCGATTCCGGCCGTGCTGGCGTACAACACGTTTACCCGACTGAACCGCCTGATCAACCAGGATATGGATCACTTCACCCACGACCTGCATGCGCACCTGCTGACACTGGGAGGCAAAGATGGCATTCGGTAGTTTTGACAAAGGCGCCGACGCGCCCATGTCCGAGATCAATACCACGCCGCTGGTAGACGTGATGCTGGTGCTGCTGGTGGTGTTCATCATCACCGCGCCCCTGCTGACCAATGCGGTCAAGATCGACCTGCCGCAAGCCAGTGCCGCCGCGCACCAGGAAAAGCAGGAGGCGATCCGGCTCAGCATCGACGCCGGCGGCACGATCTACTGGAACGATGCCCCGATAGAAGAACGCCGCCTGAAAAGCCGTTTTGCAGAAGCAGCGGCGGCCAACCCTCAAGTAGAGCTGCACCTGCGTGCCGACAAGGCGGTGCGCTACGAAGTGGTGGCCGAAGCGCTGGCCGATGCGCAAGGCGCCGGTATCAGCCGCATCGGCTTTGTCACCGAAGCACAGCCATAAACCCCACGCGGCCTGCCCCACGGCAGGCCGTTTTGCCTATCGCGGCAGGCCGATAGGCAAAACGCTGGCCAGGCGCCCCACCCGTCCACGCCGTTTGCCTACCCTGCTTTACAGGAATCATCATGCTGTTGCACATCCCTGCCGTACTCACCCCCGAAGAGCTTGCCCACGCCCGCGCCTTGCTGCTAGCAGCCCCCTGGCAAGATGGCCGCAGCACCGCTGGCCAGCAAGCCCTGCAGGTAAAGAACAACCTGCAGCTGGCACCAGACAGTGACGCTGCACGCGAGCTGGCCGCCCTGGTACGTAGTGCGCTGTTCCGCCACCCCTTATATATGTCAGCCGCACTACCGCATACGCTGATGACGCCGATGTTCAACTGCTACCAAGGCGGCATGACCTACGGTAACCACGTCGACAATGCCATTCGCCGCGACCCGTTGACCGGGCAGAACATCCGCACCGATGTATCGTGCACCCTGTTTTTCAGTCAGCCGGAAGAATACGAAGGGGGCGAACTGATTGTAGAAGACACCTACGGCACACACAGCGTGCGGCTACCTGCCGGCGACGCCATCCTGTACCCGTCTACCAGCCTGCACCGTGTAGAGCCGGTGAGTGCCGGTGCACGGCTGGCTTCATTCATGTGGACGCAGAGCATGGTGCGTAGCGATACCCGCCGTGCCATGCTGTTTGATATTGATATGGCCATCCTGCAACTGCGGCAGAAGGTGGGGGACTGCGAAGAAGTGATGTCGCTCACAGCCACCTATCACAACCTGCTGCGCGAGTGGGCAGAAGTCTAAGGTTGGCCGCACGGACAAAAAAAACCCCGCCGGACGAATCCGGCGGGACACCGTGGGACAGAGCAAAACCCTGATAAATCAGGATTTGACAGCAGGCGGCACGCCGCGTGCTGTTCGGGCAAGCACAGTACCCGACGGGTAGACCATACCCGTGACAGTCAGATACCTGCAGGCCCTACCACAGCCCGTTACCGGGCGGGTTCGGTACAGGCGCAAGGGCAAGCCCTTGCGCCGGAATTCATTCATCTTGCTACCGCATTACAGTGTAGCAAGCACTGGGCAGCATACCCAATAAAGAAACACAGCAATACTAGCAGCAAAACAGCGCAGGCAATGCCAGTATTTCACACCAAAACGGGGTTTTATTGCCACATTCACAGCCATGCATTAAATGCATTGCTGTAAACCATTAAATCCCGCAACAAACCGAAACAAAAGAGGCGAAAATAAATTATAAGCCTCTATTCTTACAAGATGTTTACCGGTATGGCTGCGCAAGCTTACCCATATCAGCTTGCATTGACAAAGCATGAATGTGCATGTTTACCATGCATAAAATTCATGGAGCAATAATAATGAAACTGCCCCCGCTCAATGCCCTGCGTGTCTTCCTGGTGGCTGCCGAACACCACTCGTTTACCAAGGCAGGGGAAACCCTACACCTGACGCAGGGGGCGGTCAGCCGCCACATCCAGACCCTGGAAGCGCACTACGGCCTGCCCTTGTTTGTACGCCAGGCCCGGGGGCTCACACTGACACCGGAAGGCGTGGCCTTGTTCCCCGCCGTGCGCGATGCGTTTTCGCGCATCGAGGCCGCCAGCGAGGCCATTTCGCGCCGCTCGCGCGAGCTGCGGGTAAAAGCCAGCCCGTCGATTGCCTCGCGCTGGGTCTTGCCGCGTTTCACCCAGTTTCGTAACCGCTACCCCGACCTGATGGTCAGCCTGGTGACGGTCACCGGCTTTGACCCCAACTTCAAAAGCCGCGAATACGATATTTCGTTCCAGGCCTGCGAAACCCAGGAACCCGGGCTGATCTACCACCGCCTGCGCGGTGCGCGCTTTGTGCCTGTGGCCTCGCCGGACCTGTTCAAGGACAAACCGCGGCCAACCATGGCACAGTTCATGGAATATCCCTTGCTGCACCCATCCCATGAAGACCAGTTCTGGTCGCAATGGTTCGCACTGTCGGGCATGAACCCGGGCAACAGCATAGAAGCCTACGCCTTCGACACCCTGGACCTGGCCATTACTGCCGCCTCCCGCGGCATGGGCATTACGCTGGCAGAAGAAAGCATGATCGCCGACGACCTGGCCAATGGCACCCTGGTACAGCTGTCCGACGTGGCCCTGGTGACCAGCTGGGCCTATTACCTGATCTACCCGCAAGAGCTGGCCACACTGCCTAGTGTGATTGCCTTCCGCGACTGGGCACTGGCCGAGTTCAGCGACACCCCGCCCGCCCCAGCCGGTAGCGCCCAGTAAAAACCCGCCGGCTGTCAGACAGCGGGCGGGCCGGTTAGCCAGAGACACTGGCTGGCTAGCTGGCAGCGGCCTTGCGGCCAACCTTTGCCGCCAGGCCGTCAAACCACAGGTACAGCACTGGGGTGATGTACAGCGTGACCAGCTGCGAGAACAGCAGGCCGCCCACCACCGCCACCCCCAGCGGCTGGCGCAGCTCGGCACCGGCACCCAGTGCCAGCGCAATGGGCAAGGCACCCATCATGGCAGCCAGCGTGGTCATCAGGATGGGGCGCAGGCGCAGCAGGCAGGCGGTGCGGATAGCCTGCTGCGGGCTCATGCCTTGCTCTCGCTGCGCCACCAGCGCAAAGTCGATCATCATGATGGCGTTCTTCTTCACGATACCGATCAGCATCAGGATGCCGATGCTGGCGATGATGGTGAGCTCCTGCCCCATCAGCATCAACGCCCCCAGCGCCCCCATGGCCGCCGACGGCAAACCAGCCAGAATGGTGAGCGGGTGGATATAGCTCTCGTACAGCACACCCAGCAGCACGTAGATCACCAATAGCGCCACCAGCAGCAGCGTGGTCTGGCTGCCTTGCGACTCGGCAAACGCCGCGGCGTCGCCGGCGTAGCTGGTAAGCACGCTGGCAGGCAGGCCGATGTCCTGCTGCATGGCTTTCAGCCGCGCGTCTACCTCGCCCAGCGCCACGCCCGGCGGCAGGTTGAACGACAGCGTGACCGCCGGCAGCTGGCCCTGATGGCTGATCGATACCGGCCCCACCGTACGCTGGATGCTGGCTACACTGGTCAGTGGCACCAGCTCGCTGCCACTGCCGCGCACGTACAGGCGGTTCAGGTCGTATTCGTTCACCCGCTGGCTATCATCCAGCTGCAGCAGCACCGCGTAATTATCGGTATCGGTGTAGATGGTGGCGACCTGGCGCTGGCCAAAGGCGGTATACAGCGCTGTACGGATGGCCTGCATATTCACCCCCAGCTGCGCCGCCTTGTCGCGGTCGATATGCAGCTCGGCCTGCAGGCCTTTGCGCTGCGCATCGCTGTTCACGTCCTGGAACAAGCTATCTTTGCGCATGGCGCGCTCCATCTTCTCGCCCCAGTCGTACAGGCTGCTGCTGTCCACACTCTGCAGCACGTACTGGTAGCGGCTCTTGCTGCTGCGCCCACCCAGGCGCAGGTTTTGCACCGGGTTGATGGCTGCGCTCAGGCCATTCACCTTGCGCAGGTCCTTGCGCAAGTCATCCACCACCTGGTCGATCTTGCCGCGCTGGCCACGCGGTTTCAGCGTGACGAACATACGCCCGCCGCTACCGCTCACCGACGACGTCAGCCCTGCCACGTGCGGGCTTTGCTGCACGATGGTAGCCGCGCGCGCCTGCAATGCGGCCAACCTGTCGTAGGACACATCCTGTGCCACCTCGGTATTGATGCTGACCTGGCCAGTGTCTTCCACCGGGAAAAACCCTTTGGGAATGGCCTGAAACATCCACGCCGAGCCCGCCACGGTGCCCAGCGCCACCAGCAACGTGAGGCGGCTATGGCGCAGCGCGGCGTCCAGCGTACGCTCGTAGGCGGACAGCAGTGCCGCAAAACCGCGCTCGAAAGCACGGGCAATGGCGTGGCCCTGGCCGGCGTCGGCGTGGTGCGGCATGTGGTCGCGGCGCAGAAAGCGCGACGCCAGCAGCGGAATCAGCGTCAGCGACGCCACCGCCGACACCAGAATGGCCAGCGACACCACCACGGCAAACTCGTGGAACAACAAGCCGATGACGCCATCCATATAAAAGATGGGGATAAAGATCGCCACCAGCGACAGCGAAATGCTGACAATAGTGAACGCCACTTCGCGCGAGCCTTTCAGCGCCGCCGTCATCGCGTCGTCGCCCTCCTCCATGTAGCGCACGATGTTTTCCAGCACCACGATGGCGTCGTCCACCACCAGGCCCACCGCCAGCGTCAGGCCTAGCAGCGAAATGTTATCGATGGAGTAGCCCATCAGGTACATCAGGCCCAGGGTGCCGATCAGCGAAATCGGCAGCGTCAGCGCCGGGATCAGCGTGGCGGCCATGCGCTGCAGGAACATGAAGATCACCATGATCACCAGCGCCACGGTCAGCAGCAGGGTGAGGTTCACGTCGTGCACCGCCTCGCGGATGGACTCGGAACGGTCAGACAGCGGCGTGACGCGTACCGAGCCGGGCAGCTGGCTTTCCAGCTTGGGCAGCATGGCGCGGATGGCATCCACCACCGCCACGGTGTTGGCGTCGGATTGGCGGAACACCGCCAGCACGATGGAGCGTTCGCCGTTGACCCAGCTGCCGGTCTTCAGGTTTTCGATGCTGTCTTCCACCGTGGCCACCTCGGCCAGGCGCACCACGCTGCCGTTGCGGTTGGCCACCGCCATGGCGGCAAACTCGGCAGCGGTCTTGAGCTGGCTGTCGGACTGGATGGTGAGCACCTGCGACGGGCCTTCCAGCGTACCCAGCGGCGTATTGCCGTTGGCCGCACGCAGCGCGGTGGCTACTTCGTCCAGCGTCAGGTTACGTGCGGCCAGCCTTTGCGGGTCGGCCTTGATGCGCACGGCGTAACGCTTCTGGCCAAACACCTGCACCTGCGCCACGCCATTGATGGTGGACAGCGTGGGCGACACCAGGCTGTCTGCATAGTCGTTCAGCTGGGTTAGCGACAGCGCCGGCGAGTTCAGCGCCAGCAGCAGGATAGGCGCATCGGCCGGGTTCACCTTGCGGTAAGACGGCAGGCTGGTCATCTCGTCCGGTAGGCTGCGCTGCGCCCGCAGCAGGGCGGCCTGCACATCCAGCGCGGCGCCATCCAGATTGCGCCTCGGCTCGAACTCCAGCGTGACCGACGTGCTGCCCTGGCTGCTGCTGGAGCTGATCACCGCCACGCCGGGAATCGTAGCGAACTGTTTTTCCAGCGGCGTGGCCACCGAGCTGGCCATGGTCTGCGGGCTGGCACCCGGCAGGCTGGCCGACACGTTGATGGTAGGCGTCTCGTAGCTGGGTAGCGCGGCAATGGGGATGCGCTGCAGCGCCAGCAGGCCGCCGATAATCAGCGACAGGCACAGCAGCACCGTCATCACCGGGCGGCGGATACAGAGCTCGGAAATATTCATCATGGCGCTCCGCTGGCTGCACGCTGGCCTTGGTCGCTCTCGGCGCGCGGAGCGCTGGCGTCGGCGCTCCCCGAACGGGCGCCCTTATCGCTGATGGCGGGGCCACACTCAGCCAAACTCTGCGCTGCCTTGCTTGCAACACGGCCTACACGGCCTGCTTCGGCAGCGGCACCACTGGCCTCGCTGCGGCCAACCTTGGCGGCACCACTGGCGTCCTGCTTGCGCGGCGGGGCCAGCGTGACCTGCTCGCCAGGGCGCACGTTCTGGCCGCCATTTACCACCACCTTCAAACCAGGGGCGATGCCGCGCACGATGGCGCGCTCGTTCTGGATCGCCAGCAGGGTCAGCGGCACGCGCTGCGCTTTCAGATCTGCGCCCACGGTGTAGGCAAACTGCCCGTCCGGGCCGGTCAACAGCGCCGCCACCGGCAGGTTGGCCGCACCTTCATAGCGGCCGGCCTGCAGCGCCACATTCACAAA
>JAIXTB010000138.1 GCA_027484385.1 Neisseriaceae bacterium
CAGCCCGCCACAGTGCCAGAGGCAACATCAGTTTCTCTGCCCATGGCGAGCGGCGCATAAGCCGTACGTAAGGAATCGCCCACAGGTGATAGCCGCGTACCATGGCAGCAGGCAGATGCTGGCGGGTAAAGGTAATGTCAGCTCGCCACAGTGCGGGATCCATCATGCCTTTGCGCATGAAGTGGGTGCAGATGACTCTGCATTTGTCGCTTGTTGCCCCTGCTCCTAATGCGCCGCCCGTTGCCCCCACTGCAGCACCAAGCGTAGCTCCCCCTGGTCCACCCAGATAGGCACCGCCAACTGCACCAGCAATCCCCGATGATAATGCCCCATTTCTTATATCATTGTAGCAGCCCCATCCTTTTGATTCTCCATTTGATGGAGAATTAGATTCGGGCCTTTTATCCCCCCCTCTTCCTGCTCCAAATGTATTATCAAAAAACACAGCTTTTTTATGAATTTCTTTCACGGTTTACTCTCCTTTAGAGTCGGATCTATTCTTCAAAAAAGTCATGGTTTTTACCCAGACATAGCCACATGCCATTGAAATAAGCAGTGCGGGAAATATCTTCCATGCTAAAAAATCTCCCCGTTGCATCATGCTGAAAATCATTGATGAAAATATAAGTAATGAAAAAAAAACCATCTTCTTTTTCATGAATTCTCCATTGTTTATCTCCTTTCCTTTACCTTAGTGGAACCCGATAGGGCAATAAAAGAAAAGAGGCACTGCTAAAAAGAAGAACAAGGCCTGCTGGGGTAATGTTAATTTCATGATTTTTTCCGTATGTTAGTGATTAATTTTTATGGGTTCTCCGATAGTCATTATCAGTAAGTGTTAACCATTGGTTAAGTTGTTGATTTCCATTCTGGCCTTGTGATGAAATCGCAATTCTCGGTTTTGTTTTCAGGGTTGCAAACTAAGTAGAGTTCACGATTGATTTTCTTCAGTTTGGCAAACGTGTAGCTGCTGCCATCACTTTTTTTGATAAGCAACAGGCCGCTGTGGTCTAGTGTCAATGGTATCGATTCACCACTTTTAACGAAGGTCACTTCTTTTCCATTGAAGTGGACGGCCGCATTGAAGTGATAGTCACCTGCTTTGAGATGGTAAATCCAGTTCCCTTCCAGCTCGTAAGGTTTGATTGCAGCTTCGCTGGTTGATTTGCACGATGCCAGTGTTAATGCCAAAACCAGCATGCCGAACTGTCTGAACTTCATCATGGCTCCCAAAAGTGCATGTAAGTGCACGGATCCGCCCATTCACCCGTGATGTTTGTGGCTTAAGGTAGAAGGCAGCAATTCTGACGTCAATCTTTCTATAGGACAAATGATTATGCGTTTGTTGTTTTTTTTGCAAGCGCCGGATGGTGATCGCCTTGTCGGGATACCGACCGCCAAAACGACCATAGTGGCCAGACAGCCTTAGAGCACTAGCCGGTACCGATAAGCACTGACGTGGCCGTGTTCGGTGCCGGTTTCGAAGGTGGAGATGCGTCGTGCGCCAAGGTTTTCGGCGGTTTTCCAGGAGGCGACATTGCTGGTGGCGATCGCCATGTCCAGCCACGGCAGGCCCAGGTGGGCGATGCGGGGTAGCAGCAGCCGTACCGCCTGGCAGGCGTAGCCGTGGCCGCGCTGCCACGGCACCACCGACCAGGCCAGGTGCCCAGGGCAGTCTGCCGGCAGGTTGTCGCCGGGCAGGGGCCAGCGCAGGCTGAGTTCGCCGCAGTATTCTCCGTTGCTGATCCAGAAGCGGCAGTGGGGCAGGCAGGGTTCGCTATTGTCAGCGTCTGGCCCCATGCCGGGTGCCGGCAGCGGGCAGTGGGTGAAGTGCAGCAGATACGTGTCGGGTGCGGCGCGGCAGGCGGCCAGCATGCGGCTAGCGGTGTCGGGGTCCTGCTCGTGCCCGGCCCAGCCGCGGCTTAGCGCTTGCTGGTAGCTGGCTAGCAAGGCGTGGTTGGGGAAGGCGAGCGAAAGCGGCATGCGGTGACCTGCTGCGGGGGGAGCGGCGGCGCGGCGGTATCCGCGCGGGCGACAGGCCTATCGGGCCTTGCGCTGACCTCGCCAGCTAAGTGCCAGCTGGACGATGACGCCGATCAGCACATAGCTGGCGGGCTCCAACAGGCTGGCCGGGGTGGCCAGGCGCTGGACGATGACGGTGAGGGCAAAAATCAGCAGGCCGGTGTTGGCCCCTTGCAGGATGGTGTGCAGATGCATGCTGTTCACCTCGGGCGATGGGTACGGTAATCGGCAGGTAATTCCATGTTATGACATGGTGTTGATTGCGCAAACTCGCGTTGCTTTGCCGGTTGCCAGGCCGTGGCAACAAAGCGTAGAGAGGAGGCAGGTCTTGTTGCGGGCCATGCCCTGCTTGATGCCTAGCGCCGCATCAGGTTGGCCGCATGCGGCCAACCTGTGGTGCGGGATGCGGGCTTAGCCGCGGTTGAACAGGCCGCCCAGCAGGCTGGCGCCCTGGGCCAGCAGGTTGTCGCCTTCTACCTGGCCGTTGGGGGTGAGTTTGTCGATCACGGTGGGCAAGTGTTCGGCGATCTGTTGCGAGGCCACGGCTGGGTCGATGCCCAGTTTTTCGGCCAGGCCGGCGATCTGCTCGTTACCCAGCACGCTCTGGATTTGCTCCGGGGTAATGGACAGGTTGGCACCGGTGCCTACCCAGGACGAGACGATTTCGCCCAGGCCACCGTTCTGGAATTTTTCTACCAGGCCGGCCACGCCGCCGTTGTCGTTCAGCAGGGTGTTGGCTGCCTGCAGCAGGCCACCTTGTTCGCTATTGCCCAGCAGGCTGCCCAGTTGGTCGAGGATGCTCATGGTGTGCCTTTCGTATGAAGGTAAAAGAGTGCCCAACTTAAACCTTTTCTTGTTACAGATAAATGTTTCTATAAATAAATAGCCAGTATGCTGTGTGGGGCTGTCGTTTCAACTGCTTGTTTTCACTACACGATTCTGCAGGCGTGGCATGGACTTTCGCGCCGCGCTGCCGCATACTGCCGCGTTTTGCCATTCAGGAGCAGGCCATGCCTATCAACCACTTCGACTTGCAGCGTTTTGAGGCGATCAAGGTCCGCGAGAGCATTCGCAAAGCCGGCTCGCCAGACCGCTTTGGCAAAGAATCCAATGCCAAAAACGACAAAAAGCTGGATAACCCGCTGCTGGGCAAGCTGCTGAAAAGCCACGTGCCCGACGACAAGAAGTAAGCGCCACGCTGCCCGCTACGGGCGGCCTGGTATGGCTGACACCCCCATGCGTACTGCGCTGGGGGTGTTTTGCTTGGTGGGCCACCGTGCGGCCAGCGTGGTGCAAGCATTGGCTATACACAGTGTGTTCATATTCATTAATGAAGTTACACATAAGCCTGTCGTACAAATTGTTTATGCTGGTGGCCATGGCAAGACTGGACGATAGCGACAATGAATAAATGGCTGACAGGGACCGTGGTGCTGGCGGTGGCCGGTGGTACGGTGTGGTGGCAAGCAGGCAAGCAGCCTGCGGTAGACAACAACGCGCGCGCCAAACGCCCGTCGGTGGTGGCGCTGGCGCCGGCGCAGCCCAACCGGCTGCCGGTGGTGCTCACGGCCAACGGTACCGTTACGGCGCTGGACCGCGTGGAGGTGAAACCGCAGGTGTCCGGCGTGGTCAGCCGCGTGCTGGTGCAGGAAGGCAGTACGGTCAAGGCGGGTGCGCTGCTGGTGCAGCTGGATGACGCCGCCGAGCGCGCCGCGCTAGCGCGGGTGCAGGCGCAGCAGGCCAGTGACGCCGCGCAGCTGAACATTGCCCAGCGCGATCTGGCGCGCGGCCGCGACCTGTTCCGCCAGCAGTTCATTTCGCAAAGCGCGCTGGATGCGCTGCAGGGCAAGGTAGATAGCCTGCAGGCTACCTTGGCCGCAGACCGCGCGGCGGTAGAGTCGGCACGAGTGAGCCTGCGCCAGAAGGCGATCTACGCCCAGGTAGATGGCCGCGTTGGCGCCATCAGCCTGTCGCCCGGCACCCTGGTGCAGCCGGGCATGGCGACGCCCATGCTCACGCTGACGCGCATGTCGCCGGTAGCGGTGAGTTTTACCCTGCCCGAGCAGCAGCTGCAGGCGGTACGTCAGGCGCAGCAGGCCGGCCCGTTGAAGGTGGTAGCGCGTAGCGGTAACGGCGCGGGCCAGTGCCACAGCGGCGAGCTGACCTTTATTGATAGCGCGGTCGATAGCGCTAGCGGCAATGTGCTGCTCAAAGCGCGCTTTGATAACGCAGGCAGCGCGCTGTGGCCCGGCCAGTTTGTGAATGTGGCGCTGCAGGCC
>JAIXTB010000160.1 GCA_027484385.1 Neisseriaceae bacterium
GCGCCTTTGCCCCTGCCCGATGTGCAGCGCTTTGCCCCGCCGCGCGGGCCTTTGCCTGCACTAGAGGATGTGCAGCAGGCCAGCCAGTGGCTGCGCCAGGTCGCGGGTGTAGTCTTCGCGGGCACGCTCCAGGCTGGTGGAGTCGCGCTCGTCAAAGCCGGCCATCACGTTCAGCATCAGCGCGCAGTCTTCGGCGGTTTGCGCCATCACGCCACCCTGGTCCAGCGAGCTGGCGTAGGCCACCATGCCAAAGCGCGATACCACGCCGTAAGTCGGCTTGATGCCGGTCACGCCGCAGTGGCTGGCCGGCTGACGAATGGAGCCGCCGGTGTCGGTGGCGGTGGCCACCGGGGCCAGGCGCGCGGCGACGGCAGCCGCAGAACCACCGGACGAACCGCCCGGAATGGCGTTAACGTCCCACGGGTTTTTCACGGCACCGTAGAAACTGTTCTCGTTGGACGAGCCCATGGCGAACTCGTCCATATTGGCGCGGCCCAGCGTGACCAGACCGGCAGCCTGGCATTGCTCGATAACGTGCGCGTTATACGGCGAGATAAAGTTGTCCAGCATTTTCGAGCCGCAGCTGGTCTTCCAGCCCTGCTGGCAGAAAATATCCTTGTGCGCGATGGGCACGCCGGTCAGCAGGCCGGCCTGGCCGGCAGCGCGGCGCGCATCGGCAGCCAGCGCTTCGGCCAGGGTTTTGTCACGGTCGACGGTAATGAAGGCATTCAGCGCCGGGTTCAGCGCGTCGATGCGGTCCAGATAGGCAGTGGCCAGCTCTACGGCAGAAACCTGCCCGGCTGTCAGCTGCTGCGATAGTTGCTTGAGAGTGGCGTTAATCATCTTGTCTTGATGTCCGTCCAGAATGGCCTGCCCATGGCGGGCAGCCTGCGGCCAACGTTGGCCGTGTTATTCGATGACTTTGGGAACCAGGAACAGGCCTTTTTCCACCTGCGGCGCCACCGCCTGGCAGGCGTCACGGCGGTTCGGCTCGGTCACCGCGTCTTCGCGCAGGCGCAGGGAAACATCCTGCGGGTGCGCCATCGGTTCGATACCGTCGGTATTCACTGCCTGCATCTGTTCGATAAGGCCAAGAATATTATTGAGCTGGCTGCCGACTGCCTCGATTTCTGCGTCGGTCACGGCGATGCGGGAGAGTCGCGCAATTCGCGCAACATCCTGATGGGTCAGCGACATGGCGTCCTCGTCAAAACCTTTAATAATTCAAGCGTTGTAGGGTATCATAACTGGTTTGTTTCGCCCAAGAATACAAGGGCATCGCGCCCTAAAAATGCCAGCGGTTTTACTGAAAAAACAGTGAACCTTTTGCTAGCGCGCTGTCCAAAACCGCCACCATTGCGATGCGGTAAACTCATGCCGCCGCACAAATACCATTCTCAGGACTGCCATATGTTTCGCTCGCTCACCGGCTACTTTTCCAATGATCTGGCCATCGACCTTGGCACGGCCAACACCCTGATTTACATGCGCGGCAAGGGCATTGTCCTTGACGAACCATCCGTTGTAGCCATTCACAGCGATGCGCCAACCAACAAGAAATCCATTCTGGCCGTGGGTCTGGAAGCCAAAAAAATGCTGGGCCGCACGCCGGGCAGCATTCAGGCCATCCGCCCGATGAAAGACGGCGTGATTGCCGACTTCACCGTGACCGAGCAAATGCTGAAGCAGTTCATCAAGAAGGTGACGCCCAGCCGCTTCTTCTCGGCCAGCCCGCGCATCGTGATTTGCGTACCGTGCGGCTCGACCCAGGTAGAGCGCCGCGCCATCAAGGATTCGGCCCTGGCCGCCGGTGCACGCCGCGTGGAGCTGATCGAAGAACCGATGGCCGCTGCGATTGGTGCAGGCCTGCCGGTAGAAGAGCCAACCGGCTCCATGGTGGTGGATATCGGTGGCGGTACCACCGAGGTAGGCGTGATCTCGCTGGGTGGCGTGGTGTACTCCAACTCGGTACGGGTAGGTGGCGACAAGTTTGACGAAGCCATCATCAATTACATTCGCCGCAATTACGGCATGCTGATCGGCGAAACCACCGCCGAGGAAATCAAGAAGACCATCGGCTCTGCTTTCCCGGGTGCCGAGGTGCGCGAGATGGAAGTAAAAGGCCGCAACCTGGCCGAAGGTATTCCGCGTGCGTTCACCGTGTCCAGCAACGAGATCCTGGAAGCGCTGACCGAGCCGCTGAACCAGATCGTCTCCGCGGTGAAGATTGCCCTGGAGCAAACCCCGCCAGAACTGGGCGCCGATATTGCCGACAAGGGCATGGTGCTGACCGGTGGCGGCGCGCTGCTGAAAGACATCGACCGCCTGCTGGCCGAAGAAACCGGCCTGCCGGTATTCGTAGCAGAAGAGCCGCTGACCTGCGTGGTTCGCGGTTCGGGCAAGGCGCTGGACAAGATGGACAAGACTGGCACCATCTTTACCAACGTACCGTAATTCACCGCTTCTTCAGGCGCCACGCTGCAAAGCGTGGCGCACGGCTGCATGAACTTCGCCAATACCCCCCGTTTTTCCAATCAGGGCCTGCGCCCCGGCTCGCAGCTGCTGCTGTGCACGCTTGCCTCGCTGGCCTTGCTGATTGGCGATAGCCAGTTCGGGCTGATGGACCGCACCCGTGACGCCCTGTCCGTGGTGCTGTACCCGATACAGCGTGCCGTGAACATGCCCATGGCCGCCGCCGCGCACATTGGCGAATTCTTTATTACCCAGACCGCACTCAAGCAGGAAAACGCCGAGCTGCGTAGCCGCGAGCTGGCACAGTCGGCACGGCTGGCGCGCCTGACCTCGCTAGAGCAGGAAGTGCAGCAGCTCAAGGCACTGAACGGCCTGCGCACAGGTAGCCTGCAAGCCGGGCAGCTAGGCGAGGTGCTGTACACTGCGCGCGACCCGTTTTCCTACAAGATCATTATCGACAAAGGCCTGGATGCCAAGTTGGCCGCAGGCTTGCCGGTGGTGGATGAGCGCGGTCTGGTGGGCCAGATAACCCGCGTACAACCGCTTACCGCCGAAGTCACGCTGATTATCGACAAAAACCAGATGGTGCCGGTGGTCAACCAGCGCACGGGCCAGCGCTCGCTGCTGTACGGCTACGGTGGCGGGGTGGAAGTACGCTACCTGCCCGCTGCCGCCGATATCCAGCCGGGCGACCTGCTGGTGACCTCCGGCATTGACGGCCTGTACAGCGAAGGCATACCGGTGGCACGAGTCACCCGGGTAGACCGCCCGGCCGGTGCCTCCTTTGCCCGTGTACTGTGCCAGAGCATTGCCGGTGTACAGTCCAGCCGCTATGTACTGGTACTGCCGCCGCGCGCCGCCATGCCCCCGCGCCCGGAGCCGGCACCGCAGCCTGCCAAGCCGAAAAAGAAAAAAGACACCGAGGATGAAGGCTGATCCATGAGCTACGACCGCCCGCAAGAGCTGCTCAAGCCGGTGAAGCGCCGCTTCATCACCCTGACCTTCGCCCTGGCACTGATGATGGAGCTGCTGCCGCTGCCGGTAGGCTCTACCCGCTGGCTGCCGGACTTTGTCGGCCTGCTGATTTTGTACTGGGCCATTAACCAGCCGCGCCGCATCGGTATCGGCATGGGCTTCCTGATTGGCCTGATTGTTGATGTCAGCACCAACAGCCTGTTTGGCCAGCATGCGCTGGCCTACTCGGTGACCACCTATCTGGTGATGCTGCGCCAGCGCCAGCTGATCATGTTCAACCTGGGCCAGCAAGCGCTGGTCGTGCTCACGCTGATGCTGGCCAACCAGCTGATCATGGCCCTGGTGCGCCTGGCGCTGGGCTCGGCCTTTGTCGGTACCAGCTATTTCCTGCCGCCACTGATGGGGGCGTTGCTGTGGCCGCTGCTCACCAAGCTGCTGCTGCTGCCCTACCGTCACCACACCCTTTGAGCATGCACCGCCCTACCCGACTGAAAGACGCACAGGCTGAAGAAAGCCAGTTCCAGCTACGGCTGGTGATTGCTTATGGCTTCATGGTGCTGATGCTGCTTACCCTGGCCGCACGTTTCATCTGGCTGCAGGTGATGCAGTACGAGCATTTTGCCACCCTGGCGCAAAACAACAGCATCTCGCTGGTACCGGTACAGCCTAACCGTGGCCTGATCATGGACCGCAACGGCATTGTGCTGGCGCAGAACCACGCCGCCTACACGCTGGAAATCACGCCGGCCAAGATGGCTGATATGGAAGCCACCATCAAAGCGCTGCGTGCACTGGTAGACATCAGCCCGCGCGACGAGCGGCGGTTTCGCAAGTTTCTGTCCGAAAGCAAGGACTTCGAGCCGGTACCGCTCAAGCTACGGCTGAGCGAAGACGAAGCCGCGCGCGTGGCGGCCAACGCCTGGCGCTTTCCCGGCGTAGAAGTCAAAGCCCGGCTGTTCCGCGACTACCCCTACAAAGAGCTGACCAGCCATGTGCTGGGCTATATCGGCCGTATCAACCAGCGCGACCAGCAAAAACTGGAAGAAGACGACAAGCTGGCCAACTATCGCGGCGCCACCCACATCGGCAAGCTGGGGCTGGAGGCGGTGTACGAGGCCGAGCTGCACGGCACCAACGGTTTTGAAGAAGTGGAAACCGATGCCGGCGGCCGTGCCGTCCGCAGCCTGCGCCGCACCCCACCGCTACACGGCAACAACCTGAAACTGGCGCTAGATATCCGCCTGCAGGAGGTGGCCGACAAGCTGTTCGGCCAGCGACGCGGTGCACTGGTGGCCATCGACCCGCAAACCGGTGGCGTACTGGCCTTTGTGTCCAAACCCGGCTTCGACCCCAATCTGTTTATCGATGGCATCGACAGCGCCACCTGGAAAAGCCTGAACGAAGACTGGCAAAAGCCGCTGGTAAACCGCGCCGTGCGCGGCCTGTACCCGCCCGGCTCCACCTTCAAGCCCTTCATGGCCATGGCCGCCCTGCAGTCTGGCGCCATCGGCCCGTATGATCTGCGCCCGGCGCCGGGCTACTTTACCCTGCCCGGCTCCAGCCACCAGTTCCGCGACTCCAACCCGCGCGGCAACGGCATGGTCAATATCAGCAAGGCTATCGCCGTGTCCAGTGACACCTTCTTTTACCGCGTCGCCTGGGACATGGGCATAGACCGCATCCACCCGCTGGTGGGGCAGTTTGGCCTGGGGCAGAAAACCGGTATTGATCTGGATGGCGAGGCCAGCGGCGTGCTGCCCTCGAAAGAATGGAAAGAAAAACGCTTTGCCCGCTTCAAGCCCGAGGTACGCCGCTGGTACCCGGCCGACGTAGTGAGCGTGGGCATCGGCCAAGGCTTTAACGCCTACACGCCGCTGCAAATGGCCAACGCCACTGCCATTCTGGCGGCCAACGGCAAGGTGTTCAAACCGCATCTGGTGCAGGAAATCACCCAGGCCGGCAGCGGCAAGGTGCGGTTGGTAGAACCGCGCCCACAGCGCACCCTGGCCTTCCGCCCCGAGCTATACGCCCACGTGAAAGACGGCATGGTAGCGGTAATGCGCCCCGGCGGTACCGCCGCCAGGTTGGCCGCAGGGCTGACCTACACCATGGCCGGCAAAACCGGTACCGCCCAGGTGGTGCAAATCAAGCAGGGTGCCAAGTACAACGCCGCGGCGCTGGCAGAACAATACCGCGACCACTCGTGGTTTATTGCCTTTGCCCCGGTAGAAGCACCGCGCATTGCCATTGC
The DNA here is from genome assembly GCA_027484385.1 of Neisseriaceae bacterium. Lineage (GTDB taxonomy): Bacteria > Pseudomonadota > Gammaproteobacteria > Burkholderiales > Chromobacteriaceae > Vogesella. The sequence continues at coordinate 5,699 of JAIXTB010000160.1, forward strand.
CGTGATTGTGGAAAACGCCGGTTTCGGTGCCGCCAGCGCGGCGCCGATCGCCCGTGCCGTGAGCGATTTTGCCCTTACCGGCAAGGTACCGCCCGAGCTGCAAGGCAAGATGATGACTATGCCGCAAGCGGCACCGGCAGGAGACAAGCACGATGCAAGCGCCGCTCGCTAAACGAATCTGGGATGCCATTGCCGCCCCGTTTGACGGCTGGCTGATGGCGTTTCTGGCCGGTATCTTCGTCATGAGCATGCTGGTGCTGTTTTCTGCCTCCAACCAGAGCTGGCACAAGATAGACAACAAGCTGGTCTACACCATCATGGCCCTGGCGGTGATGTGGATCATGGCGAACGCCCGCCCGCAAACCGTGATGAATTTTGCCCCGCCGCTCTACGCAGCCGGAGTGCTGATGCTGGTGGGGGTAGAGCTGTTCGGCATTACGGTCAACGGCTCTACGCGCTGGCTAAACCTGGGTATCGTGCGTATCCAGCCCTCGGAAATCATGAAGACCGCGCTGCCCATGATGGTGGCGTGGTACTTCCAGAAATACGAAAGCACGCTGAACTGGCGGCATTATCTGGTGGCCGTGGCGCTGATTGCCGTGCCCGGCGCGCTGGTACTGAAACAGCCAGATCTGGGGACGGCCGTGCTGATCATGGGTGCCGGTTTCTTTGTGCTGTTCTTTGCCGGGCTGTCGTGGAAGATCATCATCGGCGGCCTGGTGGCCTTTCTGGCCAGCCTGCCGGTGGTGTGGAACCTGCTGCACGACTATCAGCGCCGCCGCGTGCTGACGCTGATCGACCCCATGCAAGACCCGCTGGGCGACGGCTACCACATTATCCAGTCCATGATCGCCATTGGCTCGGGCGGGCCATGGGGCAAGGGCTGGCTCAATGGCAGCCAGACGCACCTGGACTACATCCCCGAGCGCACCACCGACTTTATCTTTGCCGTGTACTCGGAAGAGTTCGGCCTGGCCGGCAACCTGCTGCTGCTGGCGTTGTATCTGGGGGTGATCACCCGCGGCATGCTGATTACTGCCCGCGCACAAACCCTGTACGGTCGCTTGCTGGCCGGTGCCATCACGCTGTCGTTCTTTGTATACGTGTTTGTGAACATGGGTATGGTGGCCGGTATTCTGCCGGTGGTCGGTGTGCCGCTACCCTTCATGTCGTACGGTGGTACCGCCACCGTGTCGCTGGCCGTGGCGCTGGGCATGCTGATGAGCATCGGCAACACCAAACGCTAAACGCGCCTGACGTGCACCGCATTGCGGCCAACCCCGCCTGGGGTTGGCCGCATTTTTATACGTGGCACTTTGGGTACACCCGCCTGGTTTGATACCACCATCATTCAAACGATCGTTGCAAAAACCACCATACCCTCCGCAACATAAAGTCGCGACTCTAGAGCGCGCAGCACAAGGACTGTATCGCCATGACGGTACAGCCAGACACGAGGAGGCAATATGGATTTCAGCATCGATCTACTACTGCTGGCGCTAGCGCCATTGTTTGTCGGCTGCGTAGCCGCCGAAGCCTGGTACTGGGCCAAACGCGGCCGCCGCGACATCTACAGCTGGCGCGACACGCTGTGCAATATGGGCCTGGCGCTGCTGCACCAGGGCGCCGACAAGCTGGCCTGGCTGCTGGTGATACCGCTGTACCAATACGTTTACCAGCACTACCGGCTGTTCGACCCCGGGCACGGCTGGGGCAGCTTTGTGCTGCTGTTTCTGGCGCAAGACCTGCTGTACTACGGGTTTCACCGCGCCAGCCACCGTGTGCGCTGGCTGTGGGCGGCGCATAGCGTGCACCACAGCTCCACCCGCATGAACCTGTCCACCGCTTTTCGCCAGAGCCTGATGTACCCGCTGGCCGGCATGTGGGCGTTCTGGCTGCCGCTGGCCTGGCTGGGCTTTGCCCCGCAGCTGGTGGTGGGCGTGGTACTACTGAACCTGGCGTTCCAGTTTTTTGTGCATACCCAGGCCATCCCCAAACTGGGCTGGCTGGAGTACGTGTTCAACACGCCGTCCATCCACCGCAGCCACCACGCACGCAACCCCTGCTATATCGACCGTAACTACGCTGGCGTACTGGTGATCTGGGACCGCCTGTTCGGCAGCTACGTTGCCGAGCGCGAGGACACACCATGCGAATACGGCACGCTCAAGCCGGTAAACAGCGTGAACCCGCTATGGGTCAGCGTGGTGGAGTGGCGCGACATGCTGCGCGAAACCTTGGCCGCACGCAGCTGGCGCGCGCGGCTCGTGCTGCTGTTTGGCCCGCCCGAGCTGGCCGAGCGCGTTGCCGCTCAAAACAGCCAGCGCCACACCCCGTAAACCGCAAAACCCAGCAGGATGGCCGGCAGCGTCTGGCGGCTGAAAAATGCCACCGTCGCCGCCGCCAGGGTGCCCGGCAGGTAGGCGTTGGCCGCACTCAGGTCGATATTCCCTTGCGGGGCCAGCGCCATCGGTACGATCAGCGCAGTCAGCACCGCCGCAGGTACGTAGTGCAGCGCACGCTGCAACAGCGGCGGAAACACCAGGCGGTGGCCAAACACCAGAAAACTCAGGCGGATGCCGTAAGTCACCACCACCATACCGGCGATGGCCAGCAACAGGTTCATCGTCATGCAGCCTCCCCCCGTGGCTGGCTTGCGGCCAATCTTTCTGCCAGCAAACCCGCCAGCACCCCGGCCAGCGCGGCCAGCATCAGCCCCAGCTTGTACGGCAGATGGCGCGCCAGCAAGGCCACGCTACCCGCCGCCAGCGCCGCCGCCAGCACCGGCCGCTGGCGTAACTGCGGCGCCACGATGGCGGCAAAGGTAGCCACCATGGCAAAGTCCAGCCCCAGCTCGGCCAGGCCCGGCACGCTTTGCCCCAGCAGCACCCCGGCCACGGTCCATAGCTGCCAGTTCAGGTACATGGCCAGCGACGAGCCCAGCCAGTAGGCCGCGCCGCCATCCGCCACCCCCTGGGTGCGCAAGCGGTGCTCTACCACGGCGTAGGTTTCATCGGTCAGCCAGAACGCCAGCAACCAGCGCCAGCGCGCCGGCAGCTCGCGCACGGCGGGCAGCAGGCTGGCGCTATACAGCGCATGGCGCAGGTTCACCACAAAGGTGGTTAGCCAGATCACCGGCAAAGCGGCGCCACCGCCGATCAGGCTCACCGCCACAAACTGCGACGAGCCGGCGAACACCAGTGCCGACAGCGCCAGCACCGCCCACACGGGGATGCCACTGGCAATGGCCAGGGTGCCAAAGATCACGCCAAACGGCGCAGCCCCCACCAGCATGGGCACCGTATCGCGAACGCCCGCCAGCAAGGCGGCACGGTTGAGGTTCATGCAAGACTCCACAGGTTCAAGGTTGGCCGCAGGCAGCGGCGTGGTCGCGCCAGGCCTGCAGCAAGGGTTCCCACGCCGGCGGGTTACCCGGGTAACACAGCGCCCCGGCGGGTGGCTGCCAGCCTGCCTGCGCACTGGCAGTCCAGATATGGGCTACCGGCTGCCACACCGGTGCGTCGTCCAGCGTGCCGGGCTTGATGCTGAGTATGTCCCCGTTACCCGAGGTACGGTGGAACAGGCGCGTACCGCACTGCGGGCAGAAATCGCAATCCATCACGCGCCCGGACGGCGTGTGGCGCTGCCAGCGCTGCACGCTACCCTGCAGCAGGGTCAGCTGCGCCTGGCGTACCCACAGCGCCATACCGAAAGCGCTGGCCGACTGGCGCTGACATTCGCGGCAATGGCAGGCAAATACCGTGGCCACCTCGCCCTGCACGCGGTAGCGCACCGCGCCACACTGACACTGGCCGTGAAAGGTGTGCATAGACTGCCCCCCAAGTAAAAAGCCATTCTGGCACGCGCCACGCAGGCAGCAATGGAACAGCTTGTTCATGCCCCACTATGCAGGCAGATGAAGCGGCTGGCTTGAACGATCTTGCGCCGCTAGCGGCCGCGCACCGTGCGCTGGTAGGCCGCCGGCGTAATGCCCAGCGCGGCGCGGAAGGCGCGTGTCAGCTGCGGCTGGTCGGCAAAGCCCAGCTGCTCGGCCACCAGCACCGGCGCCACGCCCTGCGCCAGCAGGCTGCGGGCGCGCGCCACGCGCAGCTGGTTGCGCCACGCTACCGGTGGCAGGCCGAACTGCTGGCGAAATCGGCGGTTGAGGTGCCACGGCGACAGCCCGGCCTCGTCGGCCAGCGTCTGCAGGGACAGGTTGTCGGCCAGGCGGTCGGCCTGCAGGCTGCGCACGCGCTGCAGGACCGGGTGGGCGGCGGGCAAGGCCGCCTCGCGCACGCCCATGTGGCGGGTGAGCACATCGGCAAAAATGCCCTGCTGCACGCTTTCGCGCAGCAGGCGGTCCTGGCTGTCGCGCAATAATGGCTGCAGCTGCCACAGCCGTTGCCACAGCTCGGGGTCGTACACCACCGTATCGCGGAAAAAGGGCTGCACCGGCCTGCCGGCCATCTGGCTGGCCAGGCCCTGTATCAGCTGCGCCGACGGGTAGTAGCCGTGGTAGCCCCAGCCGGCGTCGTGCGCCGAGCGGCCGGTGTGCACCTCGCCGGGGTTGATCAGGATCAGCGCGCCCGGCCCGGCCACGTGGGTACCACCGCGCCAGTGGTAGGACTGCGCGCCCCAGTGCACGGTATTCACCACGTACTCCTCGTGGAAGTGCGGGGCAAACACCTGGCGGGTATAAAAGGCGTCCAGCAACTCCAGCGGCGCAATGTCGTCGGCGCGAAAGAAACGGGCGTGTTCGGGGCGGGCAGCGGTCATGGTGCAACGGCAGCGGTGTGATGCTGCATTCTGGCACAGTGCCGCCGTGCCGTTTTGAACGATCTTGTCAGGAACCGGCCATGAAGGTGCGGATGCCGGAGCCGATAAACTGCACGCCCACGCAAATCAGCAAAAAGCCCATCAGCCGCCCCAATACCTCGGTACCGGCGCGGCCGATACGCTGCGCGATCCAGCTGGCCGAGCGCAATAGCAGGAAAATACCGGCGCAGGTAGCAAAGATGGCCAGCGTCGTCATGCCCAGCGCCAGCAGGCGTGCGGTGTGGTTGCCCAGCTCGGCGATTTCGGTGGCCATGCCGATCACCACGGCGATGGTGCCCGGCCCGCTGATACCCGGCATGGCCAGCGGAAAGAACGAATAATCTTCGCGCCGCTTGGTGCTCGGTGCCATGCCGGGGTCTTGCGACAGAAACAGCATGCGGTAGCCCAGTGTGGCCACCACAAAGCCGCCGGCAATACGCAGCGCGCCATAGCTGATGCCAAAGGCCCCCAGAATCACATTACCCGCCAGCAGCGACACCAGCATGATAGCCGCCGCGTACACGCAAGCCATGCGTGCCTGGTGCGCACGGCGTAGCTCGCTCATGCCCTGGGTCAGGCTGACGAACAGCGGAATCTTGGACAACGGGTTGGTAATCACCAGCAGGCTCACCAGCCCGCCAAAGAAAAACTGCAGATACAACGCCTTGATCATGATGCTCTTCAGCAATGGGTTGGCCGCCATTGTAGCCAGCTGACACCGCCCTGCACGCCGTGGCCATGAAAGACAATAAAATTGCGGCGGCGGCGCATCCAGGCGCACAGGCTGCCGCGCGGGCAGGCATGGCGGGTGCGGCATTTTGTCGCAGGGCAATGTGCCGCAGGCGCGGCGGTGGTAGCCTTGCGGCCAACCTGTCTGCTTTACATTTTTGCAAAGGAATCCGTATGCGCAAACTCGCCGTCCTGGCCCTGGCCTCCCTGCTGTCCCTGCCTGCCCTGGCGCACGACTATACCGCTGGCGCGCTGAAAATCGGCCACCCGTGGAGCCGCGCCATGCCGGCCACCAGCCCCACTGCCGGTGTATTCATGACCATCAACAACACCGGCAAGGATGCCGACAAACTGGTGTCCGCCACCAGCCCGCAGGCTGGCAAAGTGGAGCTGCACACCCACGTTAACGACAACGGTGTGATGCGCATGCGCGAAGTAGCTGGCGGTATTGCCGTCCCGGCGGGTGAAGCCACCAAGCTGGCCCCGGGCGGCCTGCACGTGATGCTGTTCGACATCAAGCAGCAAGCCAAGGTGGGCGACAAGTTCCCGCTGGTGCTGAAGTTCGAAAAAGCCGGTGAAGTAAAAGTGGACGTGAAAGTGGAAGACGGCGCCCCGGCCGCCCACGCGCACTAAGCGCTTGCGCCACATGGGAAAGGCTGCTGACAAAGTACCGGCCACGGCTTTACCGGACCCGGCCAAGCCGGGTCGCTCCACATAGGTCTTTGAATCCGCTGCCTTCCTGTTTACAAGACAAAGCCTGTTTGCATGGCAAACAGGCTTTGTCATCCATTTCAGGCTGCCCGGGGGCAGCCTTCTTGTTACCGGTACGGGTGCTTATTTTTGCAGCAGGCGGCGCGCGGCCACGGCGGTATCGGTGTAGTCGGTAAACACGCCATCCACACCCAGCTCGAAGTACGCGCGGTATTCTTCCAGCGGGCTGTCCTGGAAGTTGGCCGCCAGGTGTTTGGACTCGTTACGGAAGGTATACGGGTGTACCAGCAGGCCGGCTTTGTGCGCGTTTTTCACCACGTCGCTCGGCTCGATCATGGTCATGTCGCGCTGGTCGACTACCTTGTCGCCATCTACATCGGCTGCCTTGCCGGTTTTCGGGTCTACCATCGCCTGCCAGCTGATCAGGTACGGCTTCCACGGGCCGATGCCGTCGGCAAAGGTCTTGATCTCTTTCAGGCTGGCCGGGGTCAGCATATCGGCGTAAGTGCGTTTGTCGCCGGACACCACGTGGTCGTACGGCACATTGGCATCAATGGTGCCATCCGGGCGCACATCGTTGGCGTCCAGCAGGTACACCAGCTTGTTGGCGGTGAGCTTGCGCAGCTGCTTGAGGTTGGCCGCTTCGAACGACTGGATGAACACCGGTGCGTCCTTGCGGTTCAGCTTGTATTTCTGCAGCAGGTCGACCAGCGGTTTTTCCAGGCCCAGGCCCAGTTGCTGGTGGTAGGTGGGGTGTTTGGTTTCCGGGTAGATGCCGATCTGACGGCCGGTTTCCTTCGATTTGGCTTCGCGCAGTGCCAGCACTTCGTCGAAAGTGGGCACCTGGAACTGGCCATCAAACGCCTTGCTACGGTCGCCACGTGGCTGGATGGCACGCAGGGTCTTGATCTCTGCCAGGGTAAAGTCGCTGGCAAACCAGCCCTCTTCCTCGTGGCCATCCACCTTCATGGTGCGCTTGCGGCTGGCAAACTCGGGGCGCTTGGCCACGTCGGTGGTGTCTTTCAGGTTAGGCTCGTGGCGGGCAATCAGCACGCCATCCTTGGTGGCTACCAGGTCCGGCTCGATAAAATCGGCCCCCAGCTCGATCGCCTTGGCGTAGCCTTCCAGCGTGTGGTCAGGCATGTAGCCGGATGCGCCACGGTGGGCAATCACCAGCGGTGCCTTGCCATCCAGCGTTGGGAAAACTGGCTTCTGCACAGCCCAGGCCGGTGCGGCCAACGTAGCAGACACCGCCATGGCGATAATGATCTTCTTGTTCATTGCTACCCCCTGAGAAATACACGTGTCGATGAAAGCCACCAGTCTGGCACACGCATGTGATGCTTTTTTGACAGGGCTGCGGCTTTACCTGCAAGGGCAGGGTGCAAACTGCTATGCTTTATCCCTGTCCTATGTTGTCTGCTGCCATGAGCCCGTTCTTGCAAAAACCCTTCCGCCCCGCACTGCTGCTGGTACTGATTTTCCTGTCCGGGGTACTGGGTATCTGGTGGCTGGCCGCTTCAGCAGCGCGCGATGTAGACGACGAGTCACGGCGCATCAGCCAGCTGGCGCTCAGCCAGGAGCTGGCCCGCGAGCGCCGCCAGCTGGCCAACACGCTGCAGGACTACGCCAACTGGGACGAAATGGATGACAAGATCAACCGCGCCAAACCGGACCTGGCGTGGCTGGCCGACAACCTGACCGCCTCGGTGTACCACAACCTCAACATCCACCTGGCCTTGCTGGTGGACCCTGGCGAAGGGGTACTGCTGGCACGGCGTAACGGCATGCTGGTCACCCCGCCAAACCGCGCCCTGCCGCTGCCGGACCAACAATGGCTGGCCCTGCTACGCCAAACCGACCGCTACAGCCAGGCACGGCCCGGCGCCATGCCCAGCCAGCTACTGCGGGTGGATACCGTCAACCCGCTAACCGGCCACCCCGAGCCGCGCATCCTGATGCTCTCCATCCAGCGCATCACCCCCGAACTGAACAAGACCACACACAGCACGCAGCAGCGCTACCTGATTTTTGCGCGCTATATGGACCAGCAAAGCCTGCAACAGCTCAGTGCCGACTTTCTGCTGCCGCAGATGCGCCTGTATTTCACACCGCAAAGCCCGCCAGACCTGACCGCCCTGCCACTACAAGACAACAATGGCCAGACGCTGGCATGGCTAGGGTGGCCCGGCCGGGCCCCGGGCAACAACATGCTGGAACGCATCCTGCCGCAAAGCCTGCTGCTGCTGGGCATTATCCTGCTGCTGGGTGCCGCCATCGTGCGCATGGCAGAGCGCTGGCAGCGCCACAGCTTGCGTCAGGCCGAACGGCTGCAGCAGCAAGGACAGGCACTGCAAAACCTGGTGACCAGCCGCCGTGATGACCAGCAGGAACTACGCGAATACCTGGAAGAAGTCATACCGCTTTTGAGCCAGACCCTGAAGGTGAACCGCATCAGCGTGTGGCAGTTCAGCCCGGACGGTAAAGAGCTACTCTGCCTGGCCAGCCTGAACGCCATCAGCGGGCAATTCAGCCACGGCGAGCAGCTGGAGCAAAGCCAGCACGCCGACTATTTCCAGGCCATGCGCCAGCAGCGTTGCCTGGCCAGCCACCATGCGCAGCAGGACGAGCGCCTGGCCTCGCTGCGTACCTATCTGGTGGCACGCGATGTCAGCGCCATGCTGGATGCGGCCATCGTGGTAGGCGGGCTGCACCACGGCATCCTGTGTGCCGAGTCGCAAACGCCGCACCGCCAATGGCAGCAGGACGAAATCAACTTTGTTTGCTCGGCGGCCGACATCCTGGCGCTGGTGATGGAATCGCGCGCACGCCTGCACGCAGAGGGCGAGCTGTACCGCCAGTTCTACTACGACCGCTTTACCGGCCTGCCCAACCGCAGCCGCCTGCTGATGCAGCTGGACGAGCTGATCCAGCAAAAAGAAAGCCAGAGCCCGCAAAACAGCGAGCCGCTGGGCTGCCTGATGCTGGCGGTAGAGGGCCTGACCAATATCAACGAACTCTACGGCCGCGATAATGGCGACCTGGTTATCCGCGAACTGGGCCGGCGGCTGGAAGGCGTTACCGGCCACGGCGAAATGGTGGCACGCAACGCCGACAACCGCTTTGCCCTGCTCATTCTCAGCCGGGACGAAGAAAGCCTGTGCCACCGGGTAGACCACCTCAGCAGCCTGCTGGCCCGCCCGCTGGAGATTCAGGGCCAGCAGCTTTATATCCGCCTGAGTATTGGCCTGGCGCTGTACCCGCACGACACCAACGACGCCGAATCACTGCTGGAACACGCCGAGATGGCACTGCAGATGTCGCGTGAAGGCCCGGGCGACTGGGTGCGCTTCCACCCCGACATCAACAGCAACTGGCGCCGCCGCAACCGCCTGCAAACCGAGCTGCGCCAAGCCATCGCCCGCAATGAGCTGGTGCTGAACTACCAACCCTACATCTCGCTGAAAAGCGGCAAGGTCGCCGGTGCCGAGGCGCTGGTACGCTGGCAACACAGCGAAATGGGGCTGGTATCGCCCGCCGACTTTATCCCCATGGCCGAAGAAACTGGTGCCATTCACGCCATTGGTGCCTGGGTGCTGGAAGAAGGCATACGCCATGCCGCTAGCTGGCGGCTGCGCTTTCTGGAAAACTTCACCATTTCCATCAACGTGTCACTGCTACAGCTGGAAGACCCGCACTTTGCCGAAAGCGTTACCGCCCTGCTGGCGACCCACCACATGCCTGGCGAAGCGCTGGAGCTGGAGGTCACCGAGGGCCTGGCGCTACGTAACACCCCCGAAATCGACAACAACCTGCACAAGCTGCGCGCCCAGGGCATTGCCATCGCCATTGACGACTTTGGCACCGGCTACGCCTCGTTCAGCTATCTGCGGCGCTTCCCGGTAGAAAAGCTCAAGATCGACAAACTGTTCCTGGACCGCGTGCCCGATAGCGAAGCCGGCAGCAACCTGGTCCGCATGATTGTGGCCATGGGCCACACCCTGGGCGCTTCCGTTACCGGCGAGGGCATAGAAAACATCGAGCAGGCCCGCTTCCTGGCACAGCACGGCTGCGACTACGCCCAAGGCTACCTGATCAGCAAACCGCTGGCAGCGGGGGCACTGGAACGCTTCCTGGTGGATGCGGAGCCACTACCGATACGTTAAGTGCATGACCTTTGTCATAATTCAGGCTTATTGAAACCAAATTGCGAGCAATAGCAAACCAAACGTTGCTTGGATGTAACATGCTGCGCCGCAATATTGTCTGACAAGCAAGCACTACGCTGGCTTGGCATGCCAACTTGATGCAAACTGGCCCCCACGTTGCACCCTGCCTCCCAAGCATTGCGCCAGGTTTCCAAAGAAGACCGGGTGATGGAGGAGAGACGAGCTCCACAGGAGCCACAACACATACAACACAGAAAGTAGCGGATCAAGGCGGCGGTGCAACGTCCCCCCACCCTGCAGTTTGCAGGCCCCCCCATCAGCATTACCATGGCCCTCTTCACCCTTTGCGGCCAACCTTCATGACGACCCCTGCCCTGCCCCGTATTGCCATTCGCTATTGCACCGGCTGCCGCTGGATGCTGCGCGCCGCCTGGATGGCGCAAGAGCTGCTCACTACCTTTGAAAAAGACGTCGGCGAAGTCGCGCTACAACCCGGCAATGGCGGCGTATTCACCGTCCACGTCGACGACGTGCTGGTCTGGGACCGCGTGGCCGATGGCGGCTTCCCTGACATCAAGCTGCTCAAACAGCGCGTACGCGACCGCATCGCCCCCGACCGCCACCTGGGCCACAGCGACCATAGCGCCGCCGACAACGAGCAGTAAGGCCGCGCCTTGAGCGTACAACGCAAGATCATCCACATCGACTGCGACTGCTTTTTTGCCGCCGTGGAAATGCGCGACCAGCCCGCCTGGCGCGGCATACCGCTGGCGGTGGGCGGCCAGCCCGGCCAGCGCGGGGTGATCGCCACCTGCAACTACGAAGCACGGCGCTTTGGCGTGCGCAGCGCCATGCCCTCGTCGCTGGCGCTACGGCAATGCCCGCAGCTGCTGATCGTGCCCCCCGACTTTGCCCGCTACCGCGCGGCCAGCCAGGCCGTGCACGCCATCTACCAGCGCTACACCACGCTGATCGAGCCGCTCTCGCTGGACGAAGCTTATCTGGATGTCAGCGGCCAACCCCACTGCCAAGGCAGTGCCAGCCTGATGGCACAAGCCATCCGCGACGCCATCCGCAGCGAGGTAGGCATCACCGCCTCGGCCGGTATCGCCCCCAACAAATTCCTGGCCAAGATCGCCAGCGACTGGCGCAAGCCGGACGGGCAGTTTCTGGTGCGGCCCGATGAGGTCGCCGACTTTGTGCGCGTGCTGCCGGTAGAAAAAATCTGGGGCGTGGGCGAAGTCACCGCCACCAAGCTGCGCCAGCAAGGTTTTTATACCTGCGGCGACCTGCAACAGCTGCCGCTGGCCGACATGCTGCGCCGCTTCGGCAAGCTGGGCAAAACGCTGTACGAGCTGTCACGCGGCCAGGACAGCCGTGCGGTAGAGCCGGAACGCGAGCGCAAATCGGTGAGCGTGGAAGAAACCTACACCCGCGACCTGCCCGACCTGGCCAGCTGCGAGGCCGAGCTACCCGGCCTGCTGGCCACGCTGGCGCAGCGGCTGGAACGCACCGGCAGCCCGCGTTTTCGCGGGCTCACCGTCAAGATCAAGTTTGCCGATTTCACCCAGACCACGGTGGAATGCGCCGGCCACAGCCTGGATGCGGCCAACTACCGACAGCTGCTGCACACCGGCTACGCCCGCGGCGGCAAGGCAGTACGCCTGCTAGGCGTAGGGGTGCGGCTGCAAGAAGCCGACCCCGCCATGCAGCAGCTGGAGCTGCCGCTACAACACAGCCGGTTGCCACCGGGCTAGGCGGCGCTATTGCGCGTCGCCCGGCTGGCCACCAGCCACGGGGGCTGGCGCTTTGCTGCCGCCGCCCAGGCTGCCCCAGTCGATGCGGCGGGTCAGGTACATGGTGAGCGCCAGCAGGGCAAACAGGCTGAGGCTACCCATCAGCAAGGCCATGTCCTGCGACTGCAGAATCATGAACAGCAAGCCATACAGTGCGGCCAACATGCCGGCAAATACCCCGCCGCTCTGCCAGCTGCCCAGCACACTGCTGCCGTACGCGCCCTGCAAGAGTACCGATGCCAGCGCCGCCAGCCAGTAGGCCATGGCAAAGCCCAGATGCTCGGACAAGGACAGCGTCAGCAGGAAAAACATGGCCAAACCCAGCATCACCAGCGTGTACTGCACCGGGTGCACCGACACGCGGTTGATCACCTCCAGCAAGAACACCCCGCCCATCATCAGCAACACAAACAGCTCGGCGTATTTCATGGTGCGTTCGTTCAGCACGTAGCGGTCTACCGGGTCCAGCAGGCGCAGGCCTACCCAGTTCTGCTCGCAGCCGCTTTTGCCCTGCAGGCAGGGGTTGCCCCCGGTGGCCAGCTCGCTGGTCTGCCAGCGGGCACGGAAGCCCTGTGCGTTCACGCTACGGCTTTGCGGCGCAAAATTACCGGCAAAGCTGGGGTGCGGCCAGTTACCCGCCAGGTTCACCGTACTGCTATCGCCAGCGGGCTCCACCAGCAGCGCGCTGCTACCCGCCAGCTGCAAACCCAAACGGAACGACAGCCCCTGCCCCTGGGCGTGCAGCACGTCGCTGGCGGCCAGGGCCACCACCGCGCGTACGCCACGCGGGCTATGCGCCAGGCCAGCACCCGGTACAAACGCCAGCGCCTGGCCTCCGGCCTGGCCAGCCAGCTGCTGGATGCCACGCACATCGCTTAACCACAGGGCCAGATATGGCTTGCCCCAGCGTGTATTGCGGCGTTCGGTATCGTTGTTGAGCGTTTCTTCGTAAGCGGCCAGTGCCGGTATGTGAAACTGCCCGCCCAGCTGCAGCTGGCTGCGGTAAACCGGCGCCTCGAACAGGCCACGCTTGAGCAGCTCGACAGCCAGCTTGCCGTCTACCGTGAGCTGGCTTGGGCTGAGCAGCAGCTGTTTGCTTTCTTCGCTTTGCGCCCAGCGCCCGCTCTTGCCGCCCTCCGCCGGCTGCCACTTGTCCACCCTCACGGTGTAGGGCAGCACCAGATAGGGGCCGCTCAGGTTTTGTTCACCCGCACTGAACTGCGCAATCTCGCGCTGTACTTCCTCGGCGCGGCTCTGCCGCTCGTCCAGCAGGCTGCGCACCAGGCCCAGTGCCAGCAACATCAGTAAACCCATGCCGGCCAGTACCAGCATTTTCCATCCCATTTTCATTGTGTGCTCCCTCAAGCAATCAGCGTGAGGGCAGCATGCCGCCCGCACGTGGAGGCAGCATGGACACCATGTGCAGATTGTGTGAAGACGGCCAGCGGCTCAGCCCAGCACCCGCGCCAAGGGGTTGGCCGCATCGGCGGCCGGTAGCTGCAGCGTGACGCACACGCCCGGCGGCTGGTTGGCCAGCGTGATGTCGCCACCGTGCAGCTGCACGATGGTGCGCGTCAGCGCCAGACCCAGCCCGCTGCTTTTCGGCCCGTGCGGGCGCGGCAGCGAGTAGAAGCGGTCGAACAGCCGCTCCAGCGCGTAGTCCGGTACCGGTGGGCCGTCGTTGGCAATGTGCAGCTGCCAGCCTTTGGCCACCGGCTGTAATTGCAGGGTGATGGCACCGTCGTTAGCGGTGAAGTCGATGGCGTTTTGCAGGATATTGCGCAGCGCCTGGCGCAACAGGAAAGCATCGCCCGCCACCCTGGCCTGTGGCAGCGTGGCCACGGGCGTCACGCGGCGTGCACCCAGCTGTGGTGCCAGCGCCTGCAATTCGCCGGCCAGCAGCTCGGTAAGCAGCAGCGGCTGCGGCTGCTGCAGCCGGCCGGCGGCCTCCAGCGAGGCCAGCTGCAGCAAATGGTCCACGATCTGCTGCAAACGCACGCTTTCGCTATCGATATGGCGCAGAAAACGCGCACGCTCGGCGGGCGGCAGGTCGTCCTGCAACAGCTCGGCCGAGGCACGCAGCCCGGCCAGCGGCGACTTCAGCTCGTGGGTCAGGTCGTGTACGTAGTGCTCCACGTAGGCCTTGCCGTCCAGCTCGCTACGCATGCGGCCCAGCGCCTGCGCCAGCGTGTCCAGCTCGCGGTTGGCGGCAAAATGCGGCACCGCTTCGCTGCCCCCGGCGCTCACGCTGTCGGCAAAGCGCGTGAGGCGGGTAATGCCGCGGCTAAGCCACCACGAAAACAGCGCGCCCAACAGTAACGCGGCCAACAGCACCACGCCGATCAGCCGCCCCAGCTTGGCTTCGCTGCGTTCGATATGCGGCTGCATGGCCAGATTGGGCCGGCTCACGGTGAGCACCCCGATAATGCGCTGGCCGTCGCGCACCGGCGCCGCCACGTACATCACGGTAGACAAGGGGTTGGCTGCATCGGCCAGCGTGGTGCGCGCACCGTACTGACCGCGCAGCGTCAGCGCCACATCGCGCCAGCGGCTGTAGTCCTGGCCCACTGCCTGGCCGGCGGAATCCAGCAGCACCACGCCGCGCGCGTCGGTCAGGTAGACGCGCAGCTGGGTGTGATCCTGGCGTACGTCCCACACCTCGGCCTGCGGCTGGCGCGCGGCAAAGCGCTGCAGCGTGGCTGCCAGACGGCCGTCATCCAGCCGGCCCGCTACCATGTCCGGCTGTACCATCTCGGCCAGCAGGTTGGCGGTGTCCAGCAGCACGGCCTCGGCCGAGCGCCGCATCGCCGGCTTGATCTCGTCGCGCACCACGCTCACCACGTAGGCGGCCAGCAAGCCCAGCAGCAGAAAGTAGCCGGCAAAAATGCGCCAGGAAAAGCGCATCAGCCCTGCTCCAGCGCGTAGCCGAAGCCACGGTGGGTGACGATGGGGTCAAGGTCGGCGCGCACCTGGCGCAGCTTGGCGCGCAGGCTCTTGATGTGGCTGTCGATGGTGCGCTCGAAGCTGTCTTCGGCCGCCTCGCCCAGCGCGTCCAGCAGCTGGCTGCGGCTAAATACCTGCCCCGGCCGCGCCAGCAGTGTGGCCAGCAGGCGGTATTCGGACGGTGTCAGTGCCAGCGTTTGCCCGGCAAAGCGGATGCGCCGCGCCGCGGCCTCGTGGCAAAACAGGCTGCCCGGGTTGCCCGCAGGTACCGCAGCGGGCTGGCTGCGCTTGAGGATGGCCCGCACCCGCGCCACCACCTCGCGCGGGCTGAACGGCTTTACCACGTAGTCGTCGGCACCCAGCTCCAGCCCCAGTACGCGGTCCACCTCGTCGGCGCGGGCAGTCAGCAGCATCACCGGCAGCTCGCTGTGGCGGCGCAAACGGCCCAGCAGCGCCAGGCCACTGTCGTCCGGCAGGCCGATATCCAGGATAAGCAGCTGCGGCGGGTCTGCCGCCAGCGCCGCTTCGGCGTCACGCGCCAGCGTACAGTGGCGCACCTGCCAGCCCTCGCGTTGCAGGGCGAACAGCAGGGTATCGGCGATGGCCGGCTCGTCCTCGGCCAGCAGAATGCGGTAAGCAGACATGGAAACGGCATGCGGTAAGGAAAACGGCAGCTTGCCCGACGGGCCCGCTGCCGTAAAGCCCGCGCTTAACGCTGGCGCTGCTGCCAGGCGGCAATGGCGCGGCGAATGGCGGTAATGCCTTGCTTGCCCACTTTTTCGCCTTCGCGGATAGCGCGGCTGCGCTGATCGAAGTCGGCGGCACCCAGGCCCAGCACCTGCGGGCGCAGGATCACGTCGGCACCTTTGAGCTCATTGGCCAGGGCGGCCTGGGTCATGATGGACAGGCTTTGGTCGAAGGTGCCCAGTACGCCGCTTTTGCGCTGCGCCGGCTTGGCGGTGATGTCCACCGCGATGACGATATCCGCACCCAGCTCGCGCGCGGCGCTCACCGGCACCGGGCTCACCAAGCCGCCGTCTACGTAGCGGCGGCCACGGATGGTGACCGGCTGGAACACATTGGGGATAGCGGCCGAGGCGCGCACTGCGGTGCCGGTGTCACCACTACGGAAAACCACGCGCGCGCCGCTGTCAAAGTCGGTGGCCACCGCGGCAAAGGTACGCGGCAGCTGCTCGATGCGTTTGCGGCCAACCTCGCGGTTCACCATGGCGGCTAGCTTGTCGCCCTTCAGGAAGCCGCCACCGGACAGGCTGAAATCTTTCAGCTCGTCTTCGTTCAGCGCCAGCGCGCGGCGGCGCAGCTTGTCGGCGCTGATACCGCTGGCGTAGATGGCGCCCACCACGCTACCGGCGCTGGTGCCGGTGATGATATCCGGCACGATGCCCTGCTGCTCCAGCACACGAATCACGCCCACGTGGGCAAAGCCCTTGGCGGCACCGCCACCCAGCGCCAGCGCGATGCGCGGTTTGCGCACCACTTTTGGCGTAGCTGGCTTGGCCGGGACAGGGTTGGCCGCAACGGGTTTGGCGGGCGGCAGCGGCACAGCTGGCGGCACCTCGGCCAACGGCGCACTGGCCGGGGTAGCGGGCAGCGTACCCACAGGCGGCTGGGGCGCGGCTGGCGGCGCCACGCTCGTACACGCGGCCAACAGCAGCGGGGCCAGGGCGCGCAGGCTGCGCTGCAGGGGCTTAGGCAGCACGCTTGCGTTTTACCCAGTTATCGATAGCGGTTTTCACCTGCGGCAGCATGGCGCGGGCCACCTTCTCGCCTTCGGCAATGGCGCTGGCGCGTTCGTCAAAGTCGGCCGCGCCGATATGCAGCACGGCCGGGCGCAGCACCACGTCGGCCTGTTTCAGCTCCAGGTTCAGCGCGGTCAGGTTCATGATGTTCAGGCTGCGGTCCAGCAGGCTCAAAAAGCCGCTGCTGGCCTTGCCGGTGGGCTTGGCCGAGATGTCCACGGCGATAACGATGTCAGCGCCCATTTCGCGGGCAGCAATCACCGGTACCGGGCTCACCAGGCCACCGTCCACGTAACGGCGGCCGTTGATGGTGACCGGCTGGAACACATTGGGGATGGCGGCCGAGGCGCGGGCGGCGGTACCAGTATCGCCACTTTTCAGCACCACGCGCGCGCCGCTATCCAGGTCGGTAACCACCGCGCCGAATTTGCGCGGCAGTTGCTCGATACGCTTGCCGTCTACCTGCTGGTTCACCAGGGCGGCCAACTTCTCGCCCTTGAGAAAGCCGCTAGTGGAGAAGGTGAAGTCTTTCAGGTCGTCTTCGTTGATGCGCATGGCGCGAAAGCGCAGCGCTTCGCCGTCCACACCGCTGGCGTAGATGGCGCCCACGATGCTGCCGGCGCTGGTGCCGGTGACGATGTCGGCCTTGATGCCGTTTTGCTCCAGCACGCGAATCACCCCCACGTGGGCAAAGCCCTTGGCGGCACCGCCACCCAGCGCAAAGGCGATTTTGGGTTTGGGTACGGGTTGTGGCACTACCGGGGCAGAGGTCGGCGTGGTGCAGGCGGCCAGGCCTGCCAGCAGGGACAGGGCGGCAAAACGGCGAACAGACAACATAAAGGCTTTTCTCAGCGCTTGGGCGCGTTACGGGTAAATTCGATAACCTGCCTGCCGTCGGGCAGGATGGTCGGTTTTTTCTTGGGCTCGCCTTTCCAGGCGTGGCCGTACAGCACTTCGTAGGTGGCAGGCAGCTGGCCGTGCTGGCGGCGCTGCTCGTAGGCGTCCACCACGCGCTGCCAGGCGTGCTTGCCCATCAGGCCGCGGCCACGGCCGGCGGTGGCGTTGTGTGCGCCGATGGCCTTCAGATCGTGCATGACATCGCGGGCCGTATCGTAGGTAAGCACGATTTTTTCCATGTCCATCACCGGCTCGCTGAACTGCGCTGCCATCAGCGCATCGCCCAGATCGTGCATGTCGATGAACTGGTTCACGTGGGTGGCACCGTCGGCCTGGCCAAAGGCCTGGCGCAGCTCAAACAGCGTGTCCGGCCCCAGCGTGGCAAACATCAGCATGCCGCCCGGCTTGAGCACGCGCTGAAACTCGGCAAACACCTGGTCCGGCACGTTCACCCACTGGATAGCCAGGCTGGACCAGATCATGTCCACGCTGTTATCGGCCAGCGGCAGGCGCTCAATGTCGGCGCACAGCTGCCACGGGTTGTGCGGCTTGAACAGGCGCGACAGCATGCCTTGCCCGGCGCGCTGTTTTTCGCGCGAGGCCGCCAGCATGGCGTGCGCCAGGTCCAGCTCCAGCACGCGCGCGTCCGGGTAGCGCTGGCGCAGGGCGGCGCTGGCGTAGCCGGTACCGCTACCTGCGTCCAGTACCACTTGCGGCTGCAGCTTGATGTAGTCCAGGCGCTCGGCCATGCGGTCGCATACTTCACGCTGCAGCACGGCGGCCGAGTCGTAGCTGGCGGCGGCTCGCTCGAACGAGGCGCGGACGCGGGATTTGTCGGTGTAAAACGCTTCGCTCATGCGTGTTGTTCCAGGTGGTGGCGCAGGTGGTCGATAAACACGTTCTCATGCGACAAGAACGGCGCATGCGAGGCCTGGGCAAATTCGTACAGGGTAGCATCCGGCAGGGCATCGGCCAGCCAGCGGCCAGCACCTATCGGCGTAATCGCGTCACGCGCACCGAAGAACAGCCCTACAGGACAATGAATATCCGCGGCAAGTTCCCGCGCATCCGCCGCCAGCAGGCAGTCTAGCGCCGGCAGCAGGCCCTGCGGGCGGCCGTGCGAGAACAGCTGCGCCTTGAGGTCGGCCAGCGTTTGCCGCGCCGCCGGTGCGCCCAGCATCTGTAGCGCCAGAAAGCGCTCCAGCGTGAGCTCGAAGGCGGTGTTCAGGCTGGCGCCCACACCCTCGATGGCGCTGCGCTGCTGCGCATGCGGCCAACTGTCGTCACGGACAAAGCGCGGGCTGGTGGCAATCAGCGCCAGGCTTTTTACCTGCGCCGGGTAGCGCGCCGCCCAATGCTGGGCAATGAGGCCGCCCAGCGACCAGCCCACCACGTGTACCGGCAGCACAAAGTGCTCGGCCAGGGTGGCGGCGATGGCGTCGGGGTGAAAGTGGTCTACAGCGGCGCTGGCGCCGTGGCCGGGCAGGTCGACGCAGTGCACACAAAAATCGGTGGTCAGGTTGGCCGCAACGCGGTCGAATACGCCACCGTGCAGGCCCCAGCCGTGCAGCAGCACCACATCCGGGCCGCGACCGTGGGTTTCAATAAACAGGCTCATGGAACAGCCAAATGGGGGCAAAGGCGTATTTTCGCAATAAGCGCGGCGGAAAGATACCGCCGCGCTTATTGGCATCGCCGTATGGCAGCGTTGCGGCCTAGGCGCTGCGCGCCAGCTCGGCCGGCATGCCGGCCAGGCGCATCCAGTCCAGCTCGGACGCGGGTGCCGGGCGGGCAAAGTAGTAGCCCTGCAGGCGCGGGCAACCCAGCTCGCGCAGGGCGCGTACCTGGACTTCGGTTTCCACGCCTTCGGCCACCACCTCCATACCCAGCGCCTCGGCCAGCGCCACGATGGCACGGACAATGGCGATGGATTCTTCCTGGCAGTGCACCTCGCGCACAAAGGCCTGGTCGATCTTGAGCACGTCGAAATGGTAGCGGTGCAGGTAGGACAGCGCCGAGTAGCCGGTGCCGAAGTCGTCCAGCGCCAGGCAGATGCCGTGGGTCTTGAGCTGGCGCATCACCTCGATGGCGACGTCGGGCACGTCGATCAGCGCGCTCTCGGTCACTTCAAGGTGCAGGGTACCCGGCGGCAGCTGGTGCTCGCGGATCAGGCGCAGCATCCAGTCCACCAGCTTGGTGTCGTGGAAGTGGGCACTGGACAGGTTGATGTGCAGGCACACTTCGTGGGTGATGGTGCCATCGGCGTACCAGGCGGCCAGCTGGGCGCAGGCGCGCTCGATCATGTAGCGATCCAGCTTGAGGATGAGCCCGCTTTCCTCTGCCATCGGCAGGAAGACGCCAGGGGCGATCATGCCCAGCTGGGGGTGGTGCCAGCGTACCAGGGTTTCGAAACCGGCCAGGCGGCCGCTATGGCTGTCCACAATGGCCTGATAGTACGGTACCAGCTCGCCACCGTTGGTCAGGGCATGGCGCAGCTCGGCCTCCAGCGCCAGCTGGTCGGCCTGGTTGCAGCGCAGGGCGTGGTTGAACAGGGTGTAACCGTGGCGGCCATTCTGTTTGGTGCGATACATGGCGTGGTCGGCGTCGCGCAACAGGTCTTCGGCGCGGCTGTAGTGCTCTTTGCTGGCCAGTACCACGCCCACGCTCACCGTGGAGAATACCTCGCGCCCGGATAGCACAAAGGGGCGCTCGAAGGCGGCCACCAGGTCACGCGCTACCTGCTCGCAC
>JAIXTB010000280.1 GCA_027484385.1 Neisseriaceae bacterium
CGTGGCTTGCAGCTGCATGCTGCGCTCGGCCAGTTGGGCCAGTGCCTGAGCGCCTTCGGTGGGCATTCGCCAGACCTGCAGCTTGTCCAGGCGCGTGAGTTTGTTTTCGATACCCTTCCACCAGACTTCGGCCGCGTGGTTGAAGCAATAAAGAAGCACTTCATCGGCCTTCTGGCAGGCTTTCATGATCGGCTTGTCTTCAGGCTGACCCACTTCGATCCACAGACGGGTCTGGCCCGTGAAGTCGCGCAGGCTCACGTCCGGATCGTCCGGGTCTGACAGGCCTGCACCAAAGGCCAACTTGCCGTCGCCATGGCAAACCGCTTGCAACTTGTAAGCATTGATGGCCAGCGCCAGCAGGCGGATCATCATGCGCTCGTCGGTCTCGCTGGGGTGACGCGCCAGGGTCAGCTGGTGGTCTTCGTAATAGCTGTGATCGATGTCGGCGATCGACAGGTTGGCTTTGTAAATGGTGGATTTGAGGGCCATGTGAACCCATCAGACCCGACGGGCCAGCTCGGCGGCTTTGCCGATGTAGCTGCCGGGCGTCATGGCCAGCAGGCGATCTTTGTCGACTTGTGGAATGTCCAGGCCCTGGATCAGGCCGTGCAGATCGGCCGCCGTCACCGCCTTGCCGCGCGTGACTTCCTTGAGTTTTTCATAGGCGCCTTGCACACCATAGCGGCGCATCACCGTCTGAATGGGTTCGGCCAGGACTTCCCAGGCCGAGTCCAGGTCGGCGGCAAGGGCGTCTTCGTTCAGCTCCAGCTTGTGCAGTCCGGTCTTGAGCGAAGCATGCGCCAGCGCGGTGTAGCCCAAGGCGACGCCCATGTTGCGCAGCACGGTGGAGTCGGTCAGGTCGCGTTGCCAGCGGCTGACGGGCAGCTTTTCGCTCAGGTGCTTGAGCAAGGCATTGGCCAGGCCCAGATTGCCTTCGGCGTTTTCAAAGTCGATCGGGTTGACCTTGTGCGGCATGGTGGAGCTGCCCACTTCGTCTTTCTTCACTTTCTGCTTGAAGTAGCCCAGCGAGATGTAGCCCCAGATATCGCGGTCCAGGTCGATCAGGATGGTGTTCACGCGGCTCAGGGTCTGGTACAGCTCGGCCATGTAGTCGTGTGGTTCGATCTGGATGGTATACGGGTTGAAGGTGAGGCCCAGACCGCTGACGAAGCGGCCAGCCAGGCTTTCCCAGTCTACATTCGGGTAGGCCACGATGTGGGCGTTGTAGTTGCCTACGGCGCCGTTGATCTTGCCCAGCAGTTCCTGTTTTACCAGTTGCTCGCGCTGGCGTTTCAGGCGGTAGACCACGTTGGCCAGCTCTTTACCCATGGTGGACGGGGTGGCTGGTTGGCCGTGGGTGCGGCACATCATCGGGATGGCGGCCTGGTCGTGAGCCAGCTGGCTCAGCTTGGTGATGACTTCGTCCAGCGCCGGCAGCATCACGGTATTGCGTGCGGTTTTCAGCATCAGCGCGTGGCTGAGGTTGTTGATGTCTTCCGAGGTGCAGGCGAAGTGGATGAACTCGCTGGCGGCCATGACTTCCGGGTTGCCGGACAGGCGCTCTTTCAGCCAGTACTCGATGGCTTTTACATCGTGGTTGGTACGTGCTTCGATGGCTTTGACTTCTTCACCATGCTGGATGGAGAAGTTGGCGATCACATCGTCGATTTCACGGATGGTGGCGTCAGAGAACGGCTTTACCTCCTCGATGCCCGGCTCGGCAGCCAGCATTTTCAGCCACTCCAGCTCTACTTTGATACGGGCTTTCATCAGGCCGTATTCGGAGAAGATGGTGCGCAGCGGTTCGGCTTGGCCAGAATAGCGGCCATCGAGCGGGGAGAGGGCGGTCAGCGTGGTCAGGTTCATCACTCAGTGCTTCCAGGTTGCTGGCCAGCGCGGGCTGGCCGGTTGCTTCAAAAAGAAATCTTCGGTGCTGGCTCAGGCGGCCAGCCGGCGCGCAATGCCTGCGGCCAGGGTGTCTGCCGCTTCTGCTTTGAAGCGGAAGAACAGCTCGGGTTCAATCATTTCCAGTTCCATGATGGCCAGTTGGCCGCGGTTGTCGCTCACCATGTCCACCCGTGCGTACAGCACATCAAACGGTACGGCCGCGACGGCGGCCTCGGCAAAGCGGATTTCCTCGGTGCTGGCCTCGTAGCGGTGCACGGTGCCACCGTGGTCGTCCTGCACGCGGAAGTCGCCGGCTTTGGCGGTCTTGCGGATAGCGTGTGTGTATTGGCCATCGATGACCATCAGCGACAGCTCGCCCTGGCTCAGGATGTCGTGCTGGAACGGTTGCAGCATCATGGCTTCTTGCTGCACCAGCTCGGCAAACGTGCACTCCAGCGCGGGGGCACCATCGGCTTGTAGCCGGTAGGTGTGACGCGCGGCGCCGGAAATGACCGGTTTGAGGATGACGTCAGACCAGCCGCTATCGGCAATCACTTGTGCAAGCGTGCGCTTGTCACCCACTTCGATATAGCAGGTGGGTACGGTATTGATACCGGCTTGTTGCAGGTCGGCCAGATAGTGTTTGTCCAGGTTCCAGTGAATCAGCCCGGCCTCGTTGAACAAGCGGGTAGTCTGGCTAACCTTGGCTAGCCAGGGGGCAAACTCGCCAAAGCGGTGGAAGTAGTCCCAGGTGGTACGAAACACGGCGGCACGGCATTGGGCCCAGTCATAACCCGGTTCGGCCCAGTCTTTGCGGCCAACCTTCAGCCCCTGCTTTGCCAGTGCGCTGGCCACCAGGCCGTCTTCCAGGTGTACCTGGCGGCTGTACCAGTCTTGCTCGTCCAGTGCGAGCAGGGCGTTGTCGGTGAGTACAACGATATCGAATTGCATTGGTTAGCTTTCTGCTACACATGAAAAACGGGCGTACACGACGCCCGTTGCCAACGATTACATGCCCGGCAGCATGCCTTTCATGCCCTTCATCAGTTTCATGATGCCGCCTTTTGAAGAAAAGGCTTTCATCATTTTCTGCGTCTGCTCGAACTGTGCCAGCAGCCGGTTGACTTCTTGTACTGACACGCCAGAGCCGGTGGCGATGCGGCGTTTACGGCTGGCTTTGATCAGCTCTGGTTTGCGGCGCTCTTCCATGGTCATCGAGTTGATGATGCCTTCGATGCGGCGCATGGATTTTTCGGCTTCGGCACCTTGCACGCCTTTGGCCAGCTGGCCGATTTCGCCCGGCATTTTTTCCAGCAGGTTAGTCATGCCGCCCATTTTTTTCATCTGCTGCATCTGGGCTTTGAAGTCTTCCAGATCAAAGCCTTTGCCGGATTTCAGCTTCTTCGCCATCTTGGCGGCTTCGTCCTGGTCTATGCCTTTCTGTACGTCTTCAATCAGCGACAGTACGTCACCCATGCCCAGAATACGGCTGGCCAGACGGTCCGGGTGGAAGGGCTCCAGGCCGCTGATTTTTTCGCCCACGCCAATGAATTTGATCGGCTTGCCGGTAATGTGGCGTACCGACAGTGCTGCACCGCCGCGCGAGTCGCCATCCATTTTGGTGAGCACCACGCCGGTCAGCGGCAGGGCTTCGTTGAAGGCCTGCGCCGTATTCACGGCATCCTGGCCTTGCATGGCATCCACCACAAACAGGGTTTCAATCGGCTTCAGGAAGGCGTGCAGCTCTTTGATCTCTGCCATCATGGCTTCGTCAATGGCCAGGCGACCGGCAGTATCCACCATCAGCACGTCAAAGAAGTGGCGTTTGGCGTAGTCCAGTGCGGCCTGGGCAATGGCCAGGGGCTTTTGGTCGCCGGCAGAGGGGAACCACTCTACGCCCACTTGCTCGGCCAGGGTTTTCAGCTGCTCGATGGCTGCCGGGCGGTAGACGTCGGCCGAGACC
>JAIXTB010000271.1 GCA_027484385.1 Neisseriaceae bacterium
CTGTACCGGCTGGACCTGCTGGCTGGCGGCCAGCCCGAGGTGCTGCGCCAGCAGCCGGCGGCGTTTGACGCCAGCGGCTACGTGGCCACCCAGTACCACGCCAGCGCGCCAGACGGCACCGCCATCCCGTATTTTGTGGTGCACCGCGCCGGGCTGGCGCTGGACGGCAGCGCGCCCACCCTGCTGTACGGCTACGGCGGTTTCGAGGTGCCGATGATGCCCTACTACATGGACAACTTCGGCCCGCAATGGCTGGAAAAAGGCGGCGTGTTTGCGGTGGCCAATATCCGTGGTGGTGGCGAGTTCGGCCCGGCCTGGCACCAGGCGGCGCAGGGGGTGAACCGCCAGGTAAGCTTTGACGACTTCATCGCGGTAGCCGAAGACCTGATCGCGCGCGGCATCACCAGCCCGCGCCGGCTGGGCATAGAAGGCGGCAGTAACGGTGGCCTGCTGGTGGGTGCCTGCCTCACGCAGCGCCCCGAGCTGTTCCACGCTGTGGTGTGCGAGGTGCCGCTGCTGGACATGCTGCGCTATACGCAACTGCTGGCCGGCGCCAGCTGGGTGGACGAATACGGCGACCCGGACGACCCCGCCGAGCGCGCCGCGCTGGCGGCGTACTCGCCTTACCACCACGTGCGTGGCGACGCGGCCTACCCGCTGGCGCTGTTCACCACCAGCAGCAAGGACGACCGCGTGCACCCGGCGCACGCGCGCAAGATGGTGGCGCGCCTGCAGGCGCTGGGCCACGACGCACTACTGTTTGAAACCGAGGGCGGCGGCCATGGCGGCAACACCGGCCAGGCGCAAACTGCCGAAGAACTGGCGCGGGTACTGGTGTACCTGTACCGCCAACTGATGGACTAACACCATGACGCCACACACCCCGCAATTGACCCTGCGTCTGGCCGAGCCGCGCGACGCCGCCCGCTGCTACGCCATCGAAAGCAGTGCCTACGAAGGCGACGAGGCCGCCACCGCCGAAAAAATCGCACTGCGCATTGCGCAGTACCCGGCCGGTTTTCTGGTGCTGGAATGCGACGGCGTACTGGTCGGCTTCATCAACAGCGGCTGCGCCCACCAGGTGGAAATGGCCGACGAAGCCTTCAAGGAGCTGATCGGGCACGACCCGGCAGCGGCCAACGTGGTGATCATGTCGGTGGTCATCGACCCGGCCTGGCAGGGCCGGGGCTACGCCGGGCTGCTGATGCGCGCCTTTATCCAGCGTATGCAGGCTGCCGGCAAACAGGCCATCCACCTGATGTGCAAGCCGCAGCACGTGGCGCTGTACACCCACCTGAGCTTCCAGTACGTGCAGCCGTCGGCCTCGCTGCACGGCGGCATGCAGTGGCACGAAATGGTGCTGCCGCTGGGCGCCGCAGGCCAGCCGCGCAACAACTCAGCGCAATAAAACCTGCCCCTGGCCGGGGCAGGCCTATACTGGCCCTGACCCCGGCACCGCCGGTCGCCGCGAGAGGTGGCACCATGAAATCGCAACAACGCAGCAAGGAAGCCAAAAAGCACGCCGTGCTCAACCCGAAAGAGAAAAAGGCCGCCAAAGCCGCCAAAAAAATGGCCATGCTACAGCCCGCCATCGTCATCATCCCGCGCTAGCCCACTACGCCGGGCAATAAAAAAGCTGCCATCTGGCAGCTTTTTCGCTGATAAGGCCGCTATATCAGGCCTTTTTCACAAACTCCGACTTCAGGCCCATCTGGCCAATGCCGTCGATCTTGCAATCGATGTCGTGGTCGCCGTCTACCAGACGGATGTTCTTCACCTTGGTGCCCACTTTCACCACCAGCGAGCTGCCTTTTACTTTCAGGTCTTTGATCACGGTTACGCTGTCGCCGTCCTGCAGCAGGTTACCGTTGGCATCGCGTACCACACGGGCTTCTTCTGCTTCAGTAGCGGCAGCGCCGTCTTTAGACCATTCGTGTGCGCACTCCGGGCAAACGTAGAGGCTGCCGTCTTCGTAGGTAAATTCGGACTGACAGGCCGGGCAGTTTGGTAGGGCGCTCATGCTATTCCTTTCGGGTTTGCCTTACAGGCAAAAGGGGCATTATCCCTCTTTGGGCCGCACCTCCGCAAATCACACTGCCTGCCTGCGCTCTATAGCCATAGCGGGGCAATAAGGCGCGAGGCACGTGGCCGCCACCAGCGGCGGCACTGCCACCAGCTCAGCAAGGCTGCCACCCGATAGCCGCAACGAAATGCCGACAAGCTCGCCGTACCCATTCGTAGGCAAGTCATGCAGACAGTGATCAAGCCCGGATGCAGCTTCGTCCTGACAGGCCAGGGTCTACCGCCATTCATAACGTGCCATGGCCAGGGTGTGTTGGCGCTGCCTATGCTGTTGACTACAGTAGCTTTTGTCATTGCCCTACCCGCGTAGCCACGTGACAGAGCATACGTGTTGCAGATACGCCGCCCATTTCATGCATTTCGATTATTCGATTTGCTTATTTATAATTTTATTTATAATATATTATTACCATCAAGTATAAAACCGCACGCATAACCACGGTCAAAGCCCGAGGACACCCACCATGCGCAGCAACCTGCCTGTCACCCAGACCGAACGCTTTCTGGTGCCCAAGCGCCCTATCGTCACCAAGACCGACCTGCGCGGCATCATTACCTATGCCAATCGCGCCTTCATCGAGATCAGCGGCTTTAGTGAAGCAGAACTCATCGGCCAGCCGCACAATATCGTGCGCCACCCCGACATGCCGCCCGAGGCTTTCGACGATATGTGGCGCACTATCAAGGCTGGCCACCCCTGGCGCGGGCTGGTCAAGAACCGCAGCAAAAACGGCGATTTCTACTGGGTAGACGCCTACGCCACCCCCATCCGCGAAAACGGCCGCATTACGGGCTACATGTCGGTGCGTAACAGCCCGGACCGCCAGCAAGTCGCCGCGACCGAGCAGCTGTACGCGGATATCCGCGCCAAACGCGCCAGCCTGCCGCCCACACGCATAGACAACGGTGCCAGCCTGGACCGCCTGCTGCTATGGCTGCTGGTACCGGCCGTATTGCTGCTACCCATCAGCCTGTTCCTGCCCGATGGCGTAGCGGCAGCGGTGAGCCTGCTGCTGTCGGCTTGGCTATTGGG
Organism: Neisseriaceae bacterium; assembly: GCA_027484385.1. Classification (GTDB taxonomy): domain Bacteria; phylum Pseudomonadota; class Gammaproteobacteria; order Burkholderiales; family Chromobacteriaceae; genus Vogesella. The sequence goes on from JAIXTB010000271.1 coordinate 3,116, forward strand.
CGGGGGGCTGTGGCTGCGGCGTCAGGCCATTGCGCCGCTGGCGCACATCCGCCAGGGTATACACCGCTTGGGCGAAGGCCATTTCGGCGAACCGTTCCAACCCACAGGCTGTGCCGAGCTGCGCGACATGAGCCAGGCACTGGAGTCCATGCGCATCAATACCCGCGCCGTTATCGCCGACGTGGTAGGCGGTGCCAACGATGTGGGCAACATTGCCGCCGCCGTCAACGAGCAGGCCGCCACACTGAAAGGCCGCGGCGAGCAGGCGCTGGACGGCATCAGCCGCGTGGCAGCCGCGCTGGAGCAGCTATCGGTATCGGTCACCGAGATTTCGCACGCCACGCGCAACGGCGCTGGCCATGCCGACGAGGCCCGCCAGCTTACCCTGGCCGGCGAGCAAGCCATGCAGCAGACCGAGCAAGCCACCAGCGTGGCGATGCAGGAGTTTCAAGCTTCCAACGACGCCATTGCCGTACTGCAACAATCCACCCAGGACATCGGCAATGTCGCGCTGGTGATCAAGGACATTGCCAACCAGACCAACCTGCTGGCCTTGAATGCGGCCATCGAAGCCGCCCGCGCGGGGGAATCCGGCCGCGGTTTTGCCGTAGTAGCCGACGAAGTGCGCAGCCTGGCAGAGCGCACTGCCGGCAACACCAAAGAAATCGAACAATCCATCAGCGTACTGATGCAGCGCACCGGCGACGTCACACGCAGCATCCAGCACGCCCTGGCACAAGTCAGCCAGGTCGCCACGGCGGTACGCGGCGCCAGCGACAGCCTGGGCGCTATCCGCCAGGCCAGCCATGGCGTATCAACCGCATCGCAAACGGTAGCCGACATGCTGCAACAGCAGTCGTCCACCTCCACCGAAGTGGCGTTGAACATGGAGGCCATGAATACGCTGACCGAGCAAAACAGCCACAACATCCGCCAGACCCACGCCTATGCCGAACAGCTGCACACCACAGCGGACGACTTGCGCCGCCTGGTACAGCACTTCGAGCGCCACCTGTAAGGCATCATCTGTACCGGGCCGAGCGGCCTGAACGATGCGGAAAGGGCTGGGGCGTTACACAGATACGGCCAACGTCTTGCACGTGGCCCCTACGCATCCCCGGATGCGGCTGAGCCTTATCCGGGCTACGTGGCCGACAGACGCGTCGGCACCATAAGAAGAGCGGGGCCAAGGCCCCGCTCTTTGCGCAAACGCCGACCAGCATCGTTTTGTGTGGCAGCTCGCTACCGACGGCAATCGAGGCGCAGCCGCTAGCCTGCCGCGCCAGCACTCGGCCGGAACCCTCGCCAGCGCGCCGGGTCATAGCGCACGCGGCTGCACACCCTGCAGCCCAGCCTATTCCGACCAACCCGCCCCCGAGCTAAGTGCCACCGCATGCGCCTTGTCCGCCTTACCTGTTTGTTACTGGCACTGATGCTGCTATCGCTACAAGCCATGAGCCTGGCCCATGCTGGCGGCAGCTGCGCCGACGCCAGCCTGCGCGGCTGCGTACAAACCTGCGCGGGCAAACACAGTGGCGAGCCAGAACAGCCTGCGTGCGGTGAAGACTGCTGCGCCCTGCACGCCGGCCCGCAGCCGGCAGGCAACGCCCCCGTGGCAGCCGCCTTCATGGCGCCTCAGCAAGGCCACGCCCCACCGGCCCTGGCCATGCGCACCATCGCGCCCCCTATCCGGCCACCCGCCGCCTGACACCCTTGCGCCGGCCCCTGCCGGCCCCCCCCCCCATCCTCACCGTTGCCGGCACGCTGGCAGCGGTGCGTCTGCATTCCGCCCAAGGCACATTCATGACTTTTCTGACACGTTCCACACCGGTGCGGCCAACCCCTGCGGCCTGGCTACTGGTATTTGCCGCCTGGCTACTGGCCACGCTGGCCACCCTTGGCGCCCTGTTTTTTGGCGAAGTAATGATGCTGACACCCTGCGTGCTGTGCTGGTACCAGCGCATCTTCATGTTTCCGCTGGTACTGCTGCTGCCACTGGGGCTGTTTCCCTACGACCACAAAGTAGCGCGCTACGGGCTGGCCCTGGCCGTGCCCGGCAGCCTGATAGCGTGCTTCCACCTGCTGGTGGCTGCCGGCGTCATCCCCGAGGCCATGCAGCCATGTAGCCAGGGCGTGCCGTGCTCGGTCACCGTCATCGAGTGGTTCGGCTTCGTCACCATCCCGCTGCTATCAGCCGCCGCCTTCCTCACCATTACCGCCTTACTACTGGCAACCCACATACGAGCATGCAAATGAAACCGAAAACCCTCTTCATCGTGGCCGCCACCGTCTTGCTGTGCGGCTTTCTGGCGGCAAGCGCCTTTTACCAATCGCAGCAGCGCGAACAGGCCGCACTGCAGGCCAGCATCAACCGCGAGGCACTGGTACGCATGCACTCGCCAGCGCTGGGCAACCCCAATGCCCCGGTGGTGCTGGTCGAGTTCTTCGACCCCGCCTGCGAAACCTGCCGCGCGTTTTACCCGCTGATCAAGGACATGATGGCGGCCAACCCCGGCAAGATCCGCCTGGTGCTGCGCTACGCCCCTTTCCATGCAGGGTCCGAGCAACTGGTCGCCGCGCTGGAAGCCGCCCGCCGGCAAGGCAAGTACTGGGAAGCAATGGAAGCCTTACTGGCCGCGCAGGATGCGCTGGCACAAAACCACAGCGTGGATAAAGAACGGATCTGGGCACCGTTGGCCGCAGTGGGGCTGGACATGGCCACACTGAAAAGCGATATGGCAGCAGCGGACATCGCCAATGTCATCGCGCAGGACCTGGCAGATGCGCAAACCCTGCAAGTGCGCAAAACGCCGGAGTTCTTCGTCAATGGCCGGCCATTACCAAGCTTTGGCCATGCCCAGCTGCAAGCGCTGGTAGCCGAGGAAATCGCCAAAGCCAGCCGCTAAGGCCAGCAAGCGCCAACGACAAAGGCGGGCTGCCAGATGAAGCACGCCTTTGTCTTGCCTAGCGACGAATTTGAGGTTGATGTATGCCGCAGAAGTAGGAGGCCACCTGAACGGATGCGGCCAACCTTGGGCATACGGTTCCCCGGATGCGGCTACGCCTTATCCGGGCTACGTGCTGGCATTGCACGGCGCTCCACATAATATCCATTTTCCACAAAGCCTCCGGTTAGTATTTAATTTGCAGAAGGTCATACTTGACACGAATATTTTTTAAATCAACTTCTGAAATATAAATCTCTATTTCCGCTACGTACTTATAAACATTTCTATCCAAATATTTTTCAGTTTTGCACGATCGGTGTTGGATTGCGTAGAACTCTTCCTTCAGGACACAATGAAGATCATGACTGCCATCGCAATAAAATCCATTATCAACAAGATATCGCCCAATATCTTCGCTTTTTTTCCACAATTCCGCACCAACTACATACTGCCTTATACTATCCCGAATTGAATAATCAGGATTTTCTGATCTAACTAAAAATGCATTCTTCAATACTTTATTTTCAATTCCTATATATTCATCTCCGCATTTTTTCCTTATGTTCATATCAATCAAAAAATCATTTACATTAAATCTGCACAAGAAAATTATCACCAAAATAGATAAAGAATAAAAAATAATGCGCTTCTTCATTAAAATTTCACCGAATTTAAATAAGGATTGCTGCTTGATCTGGTAGAATTATTAGAGAATTAATCTCTGTTTCCGTCAAAGCAATACTCACCTCACCCCCCTCATCAAGCCATTAAATTTGAAAGACAAAATCGATTTTGACTCATTAAAAATCGCCTGCCTAGATCTGAAAGGACTATCAAATGCCACAGAAATCCATACTCCATTGCTGTACATTTTATTAATGCTAAAGCTGCGGGGATTTTTAATGGCATACTGCACGTGAACAATGGCACCCTCATCATTAAAACTCACAATCTCATAATCGCTATTGGTGTAGACTGTGTAATTATCTTCAACACTCACCAACCTATAGTGTCTCAGTCTAATATTTTCATTCAGAACCATCTTCGTTCTAAACTCAACAAAATCATCGGCCGACGCACCCGTTGCGCATGGAAAATTAGAATTTTTATGACTAACTTCAGTATGAAAAGCCATGTAATTCTCACCCTGATACGGAAAATTGCACTCTTGCAATTTCACAACAAAAACACCACCACTTTTTGTTGATATAGATAATTCTGAATGGC
>JAIXTB010000176.1 GCA_027484385.1 Neisseriaceae bacterium
AATTAAAACTTCAATATACAAGCTCTTATCATCACCAATACTACACTTAGGTATGCGCGTCAGCAAAATACCAGCAAATCCTATTGCTGTTATGTTAGAAAATAACTGCACAACAAAACCATCAACTATAAAATTGGCCACCATCCTATTATCAAACACAAAACCAGCAGCAAATACAAAAATAAACTTCAAAACACCAAAAGCAGACGCAGCAGCAAATTTTTCAACAATCCGAAAGTGCGCATTGAGAAAATCAGACATTTAGACACTCCATATCACCAGACTATACACAGCATTAAAGATGCTTATACAAAAAATGCAGTTAAATATGAAAATCTTCTGAGCATCAGGCAAAAGTAAAAAATAGTACACCACAAAGCCAAAAACAAAAAAATCTGCTCTAAAGCGCAAAAATAATAATTAGCCCATATCATCATTTCGAATAGCCATAACATAAAGGTAGGCCAAAGGAAAAACAGCCACATACAGTGCAACTGGTCGCATCAGAAAACCATTACTGAAAAAACTAGGAAGCATTATAGAAATAAACATCATTCTTGCGTAATAGCATTCAGTACTCTTGTACAGTGTATAAATTACATACAGCAGTACAGCCAAGAAGAAAATTCCGCCTTCTACTAGGTATGTCAAAAAATCGTTGTGCGCCCCCTTAGGTGCCCACCACCAGATATCAGTGTAAATTAAGTCACTACCAACGCCATTACCTATCAGCCAAGAAAAAAGATCATTCATCCCTAATTGATCGATTTTAGCAACATACATATCAAGACGGCCTGAAGAAAATTGGCTTACTGATTCAAAATTACTCCCAGCATAAAATGCCGACATAACAAAAATAATTGCAAGGCCTAAATAATAAAGATCAACGTTCGCCTTTTTCACTAACAATGGAATCAACACTGCCATATAAAAGAATATTATAGAAAGCGTTGCCGTACGGATACCCCAACCAAAAGCTATTATAAAAATTATTGGGATAGCAACTGCAGAAAATACTCGAAACCACTTTTGCAGACTGCTACCTATAATAACAAATGCCATATAAGCCAAAGCAGTTGCAACGTATGAAGTGGTATGTAAATCTAAGAAGTATGCAGGCCACCAAAGATTAATAAAATCGCCATCGTTCCGATTAGCCATCATCGGCAAGAAAAAAAAGCCAATTACTATCAAGCATGTTACCGCAAAAAATAATATTTTTATTTTAGCAAGAAGCGCATCCGGACAATCCTTATGAAGTACAACCAAAACAGAAAACAATAGCAATGGCGTATATAATCGACTAACACTAGAAAGTGCAGAAAATAAATCGCCCGAATGAAGCATGGTCGAAAACAGAAAAGACAATACAGAGAGCAAAAAAGCTTCATAAACCAAAAAATATGGGCGCACCATCTTAGAAAGGGCTAGAAAACTGCACACTACAATTCCAAAATCGAATACATAAGTCCAATTCCTTGCCGCCTCTTCATAGTACTCAGGCGTAACTTCTAAATCCTGGGGAGCTGCAATAGAAAAAACCAATTTAAGCAGAACAACTAGAAATATAACGCTCTCCAGATTAAATACTTTTCTAAAAAACATAAATTCAGCTCCGCAAATAAAAATATTGCCAGCATGGCAATATTTTTATTTAATTTAATTTACCAACTTAGTCGTTAGATACAAATACCACGTGTATCGATAAGAATTCTAGTAAAAAAGCTTGATGGGCTCATTTTCTTAAATTGCGAGTGATCAACAAGCACAACAATTATATTAGCGTGCTCAAGAGCTTTATCAACAGACATAAACTGCACACCTAGCTTGCTAAGCTTTACAGGCAAATCAGTAATATTTGGTTCCACAGCAATTAGCTTTGCATCAACCGAAGATGCTAGCTCTGCTACGATCTGAACTGCAGGACTCTCTCGTAAATCATCAATATCTGCCTTAAATGCCAAACCCAAGCACGCAATAACAGGACGTTTGAATTGGTCTGCAGCGGCTTTTATCTGTTCAATCACATAGTGCGGCTTGTAGTCATTCACTTCACGCGCCTGGCGAATCAGTTTTGCCTCATCCGGGCAGCTATTCACGATAAACCATGGGTCTACAGCAATGCAGTGGCCGCCTACACCTGGGCCAGGGTTCAGGATATTTACGCGCGGATGGCGGTTGGCCAGCTTGATCAGCTCCCATACATTGATTTTCAGCTTGTCGCAGATAAGCGATAGCTCGTTGGCAAAAGCAATGTTTACGTCGCGGAAGCTATTCTCGGTAAGCTTGGCCATTTCAGCTGTACGCGCATTGGTAATAATGCATTCGCCACGCACAAAGGTTTTGTACAGCTCTACGGCGCGCGCACTGCAGGCTGCCGACATGCCACCAATAACACGGTCGTTGCTGACCAGCTCCTGCAATACATAGCCTGGCAGCACGCGCTCGGGGCAGTGTGCTACGCGGATATCGGCGGCTTCGCCTTTCTGCTGTGGAAAGGTCAGGTCCGGGCGGGCTGCGGCCAACCATGCGGCCATCTGCTCGGTGGCCCCTACTGGCGAGGTGCTTTCCAGAATCACCAAGTTGCCTTTTTCCAGCACTGGGGCAATAGCGTTGGCCGCAGATTCGATGTAGCTCAAATCCGGCTCGTGGTTTTCGCCTTTAAACGGGGTGGGCACGGCCACTACAAACGCCTCGGCAGCTTCTGGCTTGGTGGTGGCGCGCAGCTTGCCGGTCATTACCGTGCTACGTACGACGATGTCCAGGTCTGGCTCTACAATATGGATATTGCCTTGGTTAATGGTGTCTACAGCGTGCTGGTTAACGTCAACACCAATTACCTCGATACCACGCGATGCAATGACCGCAGCGGTAGGCAAGCCGATATAGCCCAGGCCAATAACAGAAATTTTGCTGAAAGACATATTATTTCCCATGCGAAGTTTTAATGATTTCTACAATGCGCTGGCACGCTTTGCCATCGCCATAAGGGTTGTGCGCTCTGGACATAGACAAATAGGCTTGCTGATCGTCCAGTAGCTGTTTAACGGTACTAATGATGTTTGTCTGGTCGGTGCCTACCAGTTTTACGGTGCCAGCAGCTACGGCTTCTGGCCGCTCGGTCGTGTCGCGCATGACCAGTACCGGCTTACCCAACGAAGGTGCTTCTTCCTGAATACCGCCAGAGTCGGTAAGGATGATATGGGCTTTGTCCATCAGGTACACAAATGGCAGGTAATCTTGTGGCTCAATGAGGTGCACATTGTCTACGCCAGACAGTATGCGGTTTACCGGCTCACGTACATTCGGGTTCAGGTGCACAGGGTAAACAATCTGCACATCGGGGTAGTCTGCGGCCAACTGTGCCAGTGCACTGCAAATATTTTCAAAGCCGCTGCCAAAGCTTTCTCGGCGGTGACCTGTTACCAGAATCATGCGCTTGCTACTGTCAAGGAACGCAAACTGCTGGCTAAACTGCTCGGCAAATTGCGCGTTGCTATCCAGCTTGGCTTTTACCCATAGCAGTGCGTCAATCACGGTATTGCCGGTAATAGCTATCTGGCTGGCAGGTATATTTTCTTTTGCCAGGTTTTGGCTGCTGGTTTCAGTGGGAGCAAAGTGCCATTCGGCCAATGCACCGGTCAGTTTACGGTTGGCTTCTTCTGGCCATGGTGAATACAGGTTGCCTGTACGCAAACCAGCCTCTACGTGGCCTACTTTAATACGGGCATAAAAAGCGGCCAGGCTGGCTGCCAGGGTGGTACTGGTATCGCCGTGTACCAGCACAATATCCGGTTTGAAGTCTGCCAGTACTGGCTCCATACCTTGCAGTATGGTACTGGTTATCTGAGACAGGCTTTGGCCTGGCTTCATGATGTTCAGGTCGTAGTCGGGCTTTATTTCAAATAAAGCCAGCACTTGGTCCAGCATTTCACGGTGCTGGGCTGTCACACATACTTTGCTATCAATACCATCGGCTGCGGCCAGCGCGTGTACCAGCGGGGCCATTTTGATGGCCTCAGGGCGGGTACCAAATACAGTCAACACTTTTACTGTCATTTTCTTTTCCAGTGTTAATAGGCGTTTTTGTTCACAAAGCCCTTGAATACGGTAAGAAACACAATGCGCAGATCCAGCCATACCGACCAGTGCTCCAGGTAGTGCAGGTCGTATTCCACGCGCCATTTCATTTTGTCTATGGTGTCGGTTTCGCCGCGCAGGCCGTTTACCTGGGCCCAGCCGGTTATGCCGGGCTTCATCTTGTGGCGCAACATGTAGTTGGGGATCAGCTCTTTGTAGTAGTGGTTGTGCTGTATGGCGTGCGGGCGCGGGCCCACGATGCTCATGCGGCCTTGCAGTACATTAATGAACTGCGGCAGCTCGTCCAGGCTGGTGCGGCGCAAAAACGCCCCCAGCGGGGTAATCCGCGCGTCGTTTTTGGTGGCCTGGGTGACTTTTTCGTGTTCCTGGTGCACGGCCATGCTGCGAAACTTGTACACCACGATTTCTTCGCCGCCCCAGCCGTGGCGCTTCTGGCGAAAGATCACCGGGCCGGGCGAGGTCAGCTTTACCGCGGCGGCGATGCCCAGCATCAGCGGGCTGATCATCAGCAGGATAATGCTGGCCAGCACGTAGTCTTCTATCTGCTTGATAAAGCGGTTTATGCCGCCCAGGGCGCTGCCGCTAATGTCCAGCATGGGCACGCCCATGATGAAGGTAACGCCGTGGTTGATCATGCGGTAGGTCAGCAGGTCTGGCACCACGCGGATATCGGCGGCGCTGTGCTTTAGTGCTTCCAGCACGGCGGGGATGCTGGAGGCTTCGTGCGCGGGCAGGTTGATCCACACTTCGTCGTAGGTGGCGTCGCTGGCCAGCTGGGTAATGCGGGCCAGGTCGTTAGCGCTGACCTGGCGCGTAACTTTAAAACCACTCCACGATGCCTCGCGGGCGCGTTTGGCCAGGTCGTTGCTCATGGGGCCTTTGCCTATCAGCAGCACTTCGCGGGTGTTGACGCCGCGGCGGTGCAGCCAGCGCAGGCCCTGCATCACCAGGGTGCGCTGCACCAGCAGCAGCGGCAGCATGCCCACAATCCAGGTGCCTACAAACAGGCGCGAATACGCCTCGGAGCTTTTGCTGAAAAACAGCCACGACAGCAGCAAGCCCACGGTAATGACCCACGCCAGTACTACGCGGCCATACATGGCCTGCCACGAGCCGCCACGGAAAGACTGGTACACCAGCGACGAGCACAGCATGGCCAGCAGGCTGGTGGCCACAATCAGGCTGTCGTAGCCCAGGGGCAGGCTACTGCCGCCAAAACGCAACCAGGCCGCCAGCTCGGCGGCCTGCCATACGGTAAGGGCATCCAGTAACAGAATGATGTTGCTAACTATGGCAGAGCCTTGTTTTAGGCGGCCGGTTTTCATGGGTTACATCCTGCTGTAAACATACCGCCGCAATGGGGTAAGGCGGCGTGGTATTTCGATGGTTGGCTGGTCTGGGTCGTGTCGCCATTATTTCATCGATATTTTACAGCAATCGTACAACTTTCATGAATGCCAAGCGGTTTTTTTTATACTTAATCTTATAGGATATGCTGCACAGCACTGGTGCAATTGGTCTTAAGCTGTTGATTATAAAAAAAATAGCCACACCAGGCGGCTATGACAGTACATGCAATTAAATTAACAGTTTAAAATAAGTATCCAATTGTGTGTATTTTTGTATCGATTCACTGTTGATGCTGCACCACAGCAACCGCACTACGCCCCTGCTACGGCATGAAAACCCAGGCTGCGCGATACCGCCGCCGCGCAGGCGGCCAGCTGCTGCGCCAGTGGCCCACCCCATGCAGGGTCAAAATCTGCCGCCGGGCCCAGCGTGGTGATGGCCAGCGCCAGCTGGCCGCTGCTGTCAAATACCGGTGCCGATAGCGCATTAATGCCGGGCAGCGGGTAGCCCACGGCGCGGGCCATACCGTGCTGGCGCACATCGGCCAGCATGGCGGGCACATCTGGCTGCTGGCCAGGTGGCTGCTGCGCCAGCTCGCTGTCGATCACCCCCCGCGTGAGCTCGGCCGGTAGCCAGGCGGCAAACACGCGGCCGGTGGCAGACCCCAGCACGGGCATTACGCTACCGGTGCGCATATTGATGTGCACCATGCGGTTGCATTCCACTATGCGTACCACGGTGGGGCCGTGGTTGCCCCACACGGCCAGCGCTACGTTCTGGTTGATGTCCAGCGCCAGGCACGTGGCGGCATCGCTGGCTATTTTTACTGCATCCAGCCCGTGCAGGGCGGTCAGGCCCATTTGCAGGGCAAAGCCACCCAGCCTGTACTGGCCGGTAACGCTGTCTTGCTCTACCAGCCCCAGCTTGCCATAGCTCACCAAGTAGGGGTGGGCCTTGGCGGGCGGCATGCCGGCGCTGCGCGCCAGGTCTTTCAGCATCATGGGGGTGGCCGCCCGCACCAGGGCCTGCAGCAGGCTGCCGCCTACCTCGATGGATTGAATGCCACGGCGGGGGTCTTTTTCTGCGTCCATAACGATAAGAGAAGGTGAATGTGGTCACAGTGTAGCATTGCTGCCTTGCACTACTGATTTGTTAATATCAAATATATTGAGCAATATTTAACAATGCAGTATGGTGCTGGCCATGCAGCCCCCGCTGCCCCGCACAAGGAGACACCCATGCTGATTCAGAAAATCCACCACGTGGCCTACCGCTGCAAAGACGCCAAAGAAACCGTGGAATGGTACGTAAAGCACCTGGACATGAAGTTCGTGCTGGCCATTGCCGAAAACGAGGTGCCGTCCACCAAGCAGCCAGACCCGTACATGCACGTGTTTCTGGATGCTGGCCAGGGCAATATCCTGGCGTTTTTCGAGCTGCCAAACAGCCCGGAAATGGGCCGCGATACCAACACCCCTGCCTGGGTGCAGCACTTGGCTCTGCAGGTAGACAGCATGGACACCCTGCTGGCCACCAAGGCACGGCTGGAGGCAGCGGGCATCAAGGTGCTGGGCCCCACCAACCACACCATTTTCCACAGCATTTATTTCTTCGACCCCAACGGCCACCGCCTGGAGCTGGCCTGCAATACCGGCACGCCCAAAATGATGCAGATGCTGGACGAGGTGAAATGGGACATGCTCAACGAGTGGGCAGCGACGCGTAAAGCACCACAACACGCCCGCTGGATGCACGATGGCAGCTACCAGGAAGACTGAGCCTGTTACGTTAACGTAAGTCGTCGTACACTAGCCATACCGCCGGAATAACACGACAAAGAGGAGACCCACCCATGCACGCACCGGATACCCCTATCTGGCAGCCCGCCCCGGGCCGCGCCGCCGCCACCCACCTGGCCGCCTTTAGCAAGCTGATGTCCACCGTAGACGGCCAACCCTATGCCGACTACGCCAGCCTGTGGCAGGCCAGCGTAGACCGGCCAGACCGGTTCTGGAGCCAGGTGTGGGACTACAGCGGCGTGCTGGGTGACAAAGGCAGCATCGCCCTGCAGCAGCACGGCACCATGCGCGAGGCGCGGTTTTTCCCCGAAGCCGCGCTGAACTACGCCGAAAACATGCTGCGCCGCAAAGACGATGCGCTGGCAGTAACCTTCTGGGGTGAAGACCAGGTCAAGCGCGAGCTAAGCTGGTGGGAGCTGAACGACCTGGTATCTCGCCTGCAGCAAGCCATGAAAGAGCACGGCATCCAGTGTGGCGACCGCATAGCCGGCTATATGCCCAATATGCCGGAAACGCTGGCCGCCATGCTGGCTGCCACCAGCCTGGGCGCGGTGTGGACCAGCTGCTCGCCGGATTTCGGCACCGATGGCGCCATCGACCGCTTTGGCCAGACCGCACCGCGCATCCTGTTCTGCCCGGATGGCTACTGGTACAACGGCAAGCAGGTGCAGATTCTGGACAAGCTGCGGGTAATCGCCGCCGGCCTGCCATCGGTAGAAAAAATTGTGGTGGTGCCCTACCTGGGCGACACCGACGCATTTGCGGCCAACCTGCCGCAGGCCAGCACGCTGGATGCGTTCCTGCAGGGTTTTGTGGCACGCGAGCTGGTATTTACCCGTGTGCCGTTTAACCACCCGCTGTTCATCCTGTATTCCAGCGGTACCACCGGCAAACCCAAGTGCATCGTGCACGGCCACGGTGGCACCTTGCTGCAGCACCTGAAAGAGCACCAGCTACACGCCGACATTCACGCGGGCGACCGCCTGTTCTACTTCACCACCTGCGGCTGGATGATGTGGAACTGGCTGGTATCCGGCCTGGGCAGCGGCGCAACGCTCATGCTGTACGATGGCTCGCCGTTTGCCAAAGACGGGCACATCCTGTGGGAATACGCCCAGGCGTACCGCTGCACCCACTTTGGCACCTCGGCCAAATACATCGACGGCCTGAAAAAAATCGACCTGCAGCCCCGCCTGCACTACGACCTGTCCTGCCTGCGCGCCGTGTTCTCCACCGGCTCGCCACTGGTGGCCGAAAGCTTCGACTGGGCCTACGACGCCATCAAGGCCGACATGAACCTGGCGTCCATCTCTGGCGGCACCGATATTGTGTCGTGCTTTGCACTGGGCTGCGCCGCGCTGCCGGTATACCGCGGCGAGCTGCAATGCCGCGGCCTGGGCATGGCGGTAGAAATACGCAACGACCACGGCAAGCCGGTACAGGGCGAAAAAGGCGAGCTGGTATGCACCAAGCCCTTCCCTTCCATGCCTATCGGCTTCTGGGGCGATGACAGCGGCGAAAAATACCGCAAGGCTTACTTCGACCGCTTCGCGGATGTGTGGTGCCACGGCGACTACGCCGAGCTCACCGCACACGATGGCATGGTGATCTACGGCCGCTCGGACGCAGTACTGAACCCCGGCGGCGTGCGTATCGGCACCGCCGAAATCTACCGCCAGGTGGAAACCTTCCCGCAGGTACTGGAAAGCATCGTGGTGGGCCAGCGCTGGCAGGACGACGAGCGCGTGGTGCTGTTTGTGAAGCTGCGCGACGGCCAGGCGCTGGACACCGGGCTGGTAGCAGCCATCAAGGAGCAGATCAAAAACGGCGCCAGCCCGCGCCACGTACCGGCCAAGATCATTGCCGTGGCTGATATCCCCAAAACCATCAGCGGCAAGATTGTGGAGCTGGCGGTGAAAAACGTGATTCACAACGAGCCGGTAAACAACCTGAGCGCCCTGGCCAACCCGGACGCGCTGCAGCTGTTTGCGGGGCTGCCCGAGCTGCAACACTAGCCCTTGCCGTGCGGCCAACCAGGTTGGCCGCACCAGCACAATCAACAAGGCCACCGCATGCGGTGGCCTTGTTCATGATTGAAGCATGAAGTGTTACCATCGTGCCAAATCGATAAATCGGAGTTCATCATGATTCTGGTCACTGGCGGGGCCGGCTATATCGGCTCGCATACTTGCCTGCAGCTCCTGGCAGCAGGCCACGAACTGGTGGTGCTGGATAACCTCAGCAATAGCCAGCCCGAAGCACTGCAGCGCGTACAGAAGCTAGCCGGGCGCCAGCTTCAGCTGGTAGAAGGCGATATCCGCGACGAAACCATCCTGGATGCGGTCTTCCGCTACCCCATCAGCGCCGTGATTCACTTTGCCGGCCTGAAGGCGGTGGGCGAATCGGTGGCCGAACCACTGCGCTACTACGACAATAACGTGGCAGGCACCTTGTCCCTGCTGAAAGCCATGAAAAAACACGGCTGCAAGACGCTGGTTTTCAGCTCGTCGGCCACGGTATACGGCGACCCGGCCAGCGTGCCCATCCGCGAGCATTTCCCGCTATCGGCCACCAACCCATATGGCCGCAGCAAGCTGATGATAGAAGACATGCTGCGCGACCTGTCACACGCCGAGCCAGACTGGCGCATTGCCATCCTGCGTTACTTTAACCCGGTGGGTGCACACGAAAGTGGCCAGATCGGCGAAAACCCCAACGGTATTCCCAACAACCTGATGCCCTTCATTACGCAGGTGGCGGTGGGTAAACGTGCGCAGCTCAGCGTATTCGGTAACGACTACGCCACCCACGACGGCACCGGCGTACGCGACTATATCCATGTGGTGGATCTGGCACGCGGCCACTTGTGCGCGCTGGACAAGCTGCAACAACAGGCCGGCTTGCTCACCGTCAACCTGGGCACTGGGCAGGGTTATTCGGTGCTGGACATGGTGAAAGCATTCGAACAGGCCAGTGGCCGCAGCATTGCTTACACCATCACCCCGCGCCGCCCTGGCGATGTCGCCGCCTGCTATGCCGACCCGGCACAAGCCGAGCAGCTACTGGGCTGGCGCGCAGAAAAAACCCTGGCCGACATGTGCGCTGACAGCTGGCGCTGGCAAAGCCAGAACCCGGATGGCTATAGCAGCTAAACCGCACAGATAAAGACAAGGCCACCGCATGCGGTGGCCTTGTTGTTTGGCACTGCTGCGTTTAGTGCCCCACGGGCGAACGCTGCAGCAGGTAGTACGCCTCGTGCTTGTCACGCGGGCGGCTACCCTGCCAGCGCAGCTGCCAGCCCGCTATCTGCGGCGGGTGATCCTTGCCCCCCACTACCAGCTGTAGCGTGCACGGCACCGCCTGCCCTGGCGCTAACGGCTTCAGGCGCAGCTGGGCGTAGTACTGCCAGCTCACACGCGCCATCATCTGGCGCGGGTCTATGGCGACGCATTTATCCCCTGCCGGCATGGCTTTCATCATGCCGGCCACTACCGGCTGGTAGCTCTTGGCGGCATCCAGAAACGGCAGCCACAGGGTGAGCAGCAGGCCCCATAGCAGCGATAAGCCGGCAGCCCAGTTGGTAATGGCCTGGCGGCCACGCAGGTGGCGGCGCGTGACCGCCCACACCCACACTGCCGATGCCAGTAGCGCCAGCAGCACCGCCAGCAGGGATACCTGTGGCGTGTAGTAGGGGCTAAAGTACTCGGCCCGTGCGGCCAACCTGGCCGGCCAGCCAAAGTTCATGGCGGCCCAGCCCAGCCACACCAGTACGGCAAAGAAGCCAAAGGCCATCAGGCCAAACCAGTTCAGGAAAGCCGCCGCGCCACGGCGCAGGCTGTCCAGCTCTACCGCGGCCAGCACCGCCAGCGGCAGCAGTAGCGGCATGGCGTCTTCGGTGTGGCTGTTATTGGAGAAAGTCAGCAGCAACAGCAGCACCGCAAAGCTCAGCAGCGGCAGCTGCAGCATGGGGCGCTCGTAACGACGGTTTTTCCATAGCGCCCAGGCGGCCAGCGGCCAGGCCGGCCAGGCGTACCACAGCACCAGCTTGGGGTAATAGCCGATTTCGTGAAACAGGCCGATACCGCCAAAGCCATGCAGCGGCCCCAGCGCATAGGCCAGCCACCATTGCTGGAACACTAGCGGGTAGCTTTTATACAGCGCCCACGGCCATACCATCAGTAGCGGCAGGGCAAACAGCAGGGCCATGACCAGGGTGATGGCGTAGCGCTTGTTGCGCCAGCTGGCAAACGCCGGCAGCAGCAGCGCCACACTCCACACCAGCATCAGCTGCAGCAGGTTGGTCGACAAAAACACCACCACACTGGCGGCACCCAGCAGCGCACCTGCCAGCGCAGGGGCTCGCCAGCTCAGCACCATGGCGTACAAGGCCGCAGAAAAGCCGGCAAACCCGGCTACCACGGGGTTCATTTCGTGCCCGGTAACAATCAGGCCCAGGCAGCCGATCAGGATCATGACCACGCTGCGGCCATGGCGGCGGCCAATCAGCTCGCGCCCTACCCCGCCGGCAAAAGCCAGCGCCACGGCCATGAATAGCGGTGTGGCCAGCCGCGCGGCGTCGTGCAGGGGCAGCAGCCAGGGCGACAGCAAGCGCGCCAGGCCGGCGGCTACCCAGTAGTACAGCGGCGAGTTTTCCAGATACGGCTGGCCGTCTATGGCGGGCAGCAGCCAGTGGCCACCGGCCACAAAGCTCTGCACCACAGCGGTGACATAGGGCTCGTCCGGCTTCCAGGGGGTATGCCCCAGAATGCCGGGCCACAGCCAGACAAAGCACAGCAGCAAGAGTACCCAGGGTTTTTCGGTAGGCCGGGCGGCAACCTGGCTCTGCGCGGAATAAGTCAGCATGCGCGGAAATGACCAAGAGAAAGTAAGCCGACATTGTAGTGATAATCGCCGCCCGCACCTAGCCGGCAAAACAAACGCCACGCAGCAAGCCGCGCGGCGTGGGCGGGCAAACCGGCTGGCCGGGCTAGCCTAGCTGGCCGCGCAGGCGCAGGCCCAGGCGGGCAATGGCGATTTTCAGGTCGATACGGCGCTTTTGCAGCGAATTGCGCAGCTTGTTACGGCGGCGCTGGCGTTTGTGCTCGGGCGCGGCCTGCAGGCGTTTCAGCTCGTCTTCGCGCCAGTGATGCTGGGCACACGCAGCGGCCAGCTGCGGCACTGATAGCCCTGGCGGCTGCGCGGCAAAAAAGCTGGCCAGGTACAGCGGCGCTTCGTAGCTGTAGTTCCAGTAGTGGTGCAGCGCGGTATCCAGCGCCACCATTTCGTAGCGGCTGCAGGCCACCAGCGACAGGGCAAACTGCTCTACCCAGTTACGCGGCACCACGCGGGTAAACAGGTAATCACTGACACGGATCACGTCGTCAAAGAAGGCGGTACTGCCGGCCGGCACGCCAATGGCACCCGCGTTCCACATCAGCAGGCTTGAGGTATCGGCAATGCCCAGCTGCTGCAGCTGCGCCTGTTTTTGCTGTACGTAGCGGTGGTAGTCGGGGAAAAACGCTGGCGAAAACGCACCCTCGGCCACGTGCATGCAGCACAGCGGTGCCTGGCCGCCGTCGCCGCGCAGGCGGCTGAAGATATCGTCCGGCAAGTGCAGCCAGCGGGTATCGCAGTCTACATACAGCAGCGGGCCATCCAGCTCGGTGCTGGCGCGGCGCAGTACGTTCAGCTTGATACGGTGCACGTAGTCAAACGTGCCACGGAATGCGGCCAACTCGGTGCGCTGCAGCACGATAGCGCGAATCAGCGGGTGCTGCGGTACTTCGCGGGCATCGTCGGTATACACCACGATACGGATATCATCGCGCTGCTGTTGCAGTAGCAAATGCAGCAGGGTCAGCACCGAAAAGCGGGTCTGGTCGTGGTATTTGCGGCTGCCGTGCGACAGGTACACGATATTGACGGGCATCATCTGACAAGCTCGAAAACGTAAACCGGCATAGTGTAGACCATATGACTACGCCCCGTAGCTGGCATTTCAGCCAACACAAGGCCAATACCCATACGGCAGACATGAAAAAAGGCAGCCATGGCTGCCTTTATGTCCATCTTGCAAGCGTGAATTAGCGCTTGAAGAAGTTGCCGAACTTCTGGTTGAAGCGATCAACGCGACCAGCGGTATCAACGATCTTCTGTTTACCGGTGTAGAACGGGTGGCACTGGGAGCACACTTCAATGTGGAAGGCGTCTTTAGCCATGGTGGACTTGGTGGTGAACTGGTTACCGCAGGAGCAGGTAACGGCTACTTCTTTGTAGTTCGGCTGAATATCGGCTTGCATGGCTTTTCCTTTTAACTCGGGTACAGGGGTTTTGCCTGTACTTCTTCAAAACGCGAGATTATCCAGACTAAAACGGGCATTGGCAAGGAAAAGCTGGCCGCGGCCAACCTTCCCTGCTGTTGATGCCTCAGGCACGACGCCAGGTGGTACCGCCGGCGCTGTCTTCCAGCACGATGCCGGCGGCGGTCAGTTCGTCGCGAATGCGGTCGGACTCGGCCCAGTTTTTGGCGGC
>JAIXTB010000293.1 GCA_027484385.1 Neisseriaceae bacterium
GTCGCGCTTGAAGCCGCCTTCGCGGTTGTCGCGATTGCCTTCGAAGCGCGGTTTGTCGCCGCCGAAACGCGGTTTGTCGAAGCTGCGCTGTTCGCCGCGTGGCTGGAACTCGCCGTCGCGCTTGAAGCCGCCTTCGCGATTGTCGCGATTGCCTTCGAAGCGCGGTTTGTCGCCGCCGAAACGCGGTTTGTCGAAGCTGCGTTCGCCACGTGGCTGGGCATCACCGTCACGACGATGCTCGCCGCCGAAGCGTGGTTTATCGAAACCACGGCTGTCGTTGCCAAAGCGCGGGTTGTTGCCGGCCTGGCCTGCTGGCGGAGCGTTATTCCCGGCAGGTGGTGCGTTGCGCTCCGCAAATGAAGTGGGCTGACGGCGTTGCGCGGCGCGCTGGCGGGAACGGAAGGTGGACATCGTGCGGTAATCCTTTGAAATCAATCCACCATTCTAGCCTATTCGGGGCTTGCCTGCTTGGTACTCCCCGCGCTTTGGTTTAACATGGCCGGTTCGATTTTGAGTGGCTAAGCCGTGTCTACGCTAGAAACCCAGTTTGGCAGCCGCTTGGTGGCGTGGCAGAGCCTGTATGGCCGCCATGGCCTGCCGTGGCAGGTAAGCGATGCTTATCGCGTGTGGCTGTCCGAGATCATGCTGCAGCAAACCCAGGTCAGTACCGTGCTGGGCTATTACCCGCGCTTTCTGGCCCGCTTTCCCGACCTGGCCACCTTGGCCGCCGCGCCGGTGGACGACGTGCTGGCGCTGTGGAGCGGCCTGGGCTACTACACCCGGGCGCGCAACCTGCACAAGGCCGCGCAGATGGTGATGCGCGACTTTGGCGGCGAGTTTCCGCAGCAACGCCAAGACATCGAACGCCTGCCAGGCGTGGGCCGCTCTACCGCGGCAGCCATTGCGGCGTTTGCTTTTGGCCAGCGCGAAACCATTCTGGATGGCAATGTCAAACGCGTGCTGACGCGCTGCTTTGGCGTAGAAGGCTACCCCGGCGACAAGGCGGTGGAGGCGCAGCTGTGGCAGCTGGCCGAGCGGCTTACCCCTGCCAGCCGCGCTGATATGGTGCCGTATACCCAAGGGCTGATGGATCTGGGCGCCACGGTATGTACGCGCAGCAAGCCCGCCTGTACCGCCTGCCCGATGCTGGATGGCTGTGTGGCGGCCAACAGTGGCCGCACTGCCGAGCTGCCGCAGCGCAAGCCGAAAAAAGCCGTGCCCGAGCGCGAGACGGTGATGCTGATTGCCCTGTATCAGGGCCGTGTGTTGCTGCAGCGCCGCCCGCCGGTGGGTATCTGGGGCGGGCTGTTGAGCCTGCCGGAATTCGATAGCACACTGGCGGTTGATAGCTGGCTGGCGGCCAACGCGGTAGGCGAGCTGTTGCCCGCCTGGCCCGAGCTGGTGCACGTGTTTACCCATTTCCGGCTCACCATTACGCCGCAGCCGGTACAGCTGCAGCAGAGGTTGGCCGATAGCTGTCACGAGGACAGCTGGCAGTGGCTGCCGCTGGCAGACGCGCTGGATGCCGGTGTGCCGGCACCGGTGCGCAAACTGTTGTTGCAAGCACTGGCGATTACCCCCTAAACCCAGCCGCGGCGTGGCCGCAAGGTGAGCTGAAAGATGGTTTCCGTAGTACGTTCCGTAGCCGATACCCTGGCCGACGCCGCCGACCCGGCCGTGTGGCTGGCCCAGCTGTCGGCAGCGCTAACCGATGCCGAGCGCGCCATGCTGCAGCGCGCGTTTGATGCCGCGCGTGCCATGTACGCCGGCAAAACGCTGCCACATACCGGTGAAGATGTGTTCAGCCATGCGGTGGCCGCCGCCGCCATCGTGGCCGACCTGAACCTGCTGCCGGATGCCATTGCCGCCACCTTGCTGTTTGCCGCCCCCGATTACCGCGAAGACTGGCAGGAGTGGCTGCCCAATACTTTCAACCGCACCGTGCTGACCCTGGTAGACGGCGGCAACCGTGTGCGCCGCCTCACCGAGCTGGCACGGCTGGACCGCCTGGCTACGCCGGAAGACCGCGCCCGCCAGGCCGAAACCATGCGCAAGATGCTGCTGGCCATGGTGGCCGACATCCGCGTGGTGCTGATCAAGCTGGCGTGGCGCACGCAAACCATGCACTACCTGTCGCAGGTGGCCGAGCCTGGCCTGCGCCGCCAGATTGCCCAGGAAACGCTGGAGCTGTTTGCGCCGCTGGCCAACCGCCTGGGTGTATGGCAGATCAAGTGGGAGCTGGAAGACCTGGGCTTTCGCCATACCGAGCCGGACAACTACAAGAAGATTGCCAAGCTGCTGGACGAGCGCCGGCTGGAGCGCATCGGCTATATCGACCGCCTGCTGGACACCCTGCGCGGCGAGCTAAAAGGCGCCGGTATCAAGGGCGACGTGGCCGGCCGGCCCAAACACATCTATTCCATCTGGAAGAAGATGAAGAAAAAGAAGCTCGATTTTTCCGAGCTGTACGATATTCGCGCCGTGCGCATCCTGGTAGAGCGCCTGCAAGACTGCTACACCGTGCTGGGGCTGATCCACAGCATGTGGCAGCCGATACCCGGCGAGTTTGACGACTACATCAGCAACCCCAAGGCCAACGACTACCGCAGCCTGCACACCGCCGTCATCGGCCCGGAAGGGCGCGGGGTAGAGGTGCAGATACGCACCTTCGAAATGCACGAGCACGCCGAATTCGGCGTGGCCGCCCACTGGCGTTACAAAGAAGGCGGCAAGGGCGACGCGCAGTACGAGGAGAAAATCTCCTGGCTGCGCCAGCTGCTGGACTGGCGCGAAGAAATGTCGGATTCCGACCGCAGCGACCTGGCCGACGCCTTCAAGACCGAGCTGTTTTCCGACACCATCTACGTGCTGACGCCGCAGGGCCGCGTGCTGGACTTGCCCTCCGGTGCCACCGCCATCGATTTTGCCTACAGCCTGCACACCGACCTGGGCCACCGCTGCCGCGGTGCCAAGGTAGAAGGCCACATCGTGCCGCTATCCACCCCGCTGCAAAACGGCCAGCGGGTGGAGATCCTCACCGCGAAGGAAGGCGGCCCGTCGGTAAACTGGCTGCACGAGGGCTGGGTGAAGAGCCACCGTGCCATCAGCAAGATCCGGCAGTACGTCCGCCAGCAAAACGCCGACGTGGTACGTGAAACCGGCCGCCAGCTGTTCGAGCGCGAGCTGTCGCGCCACCAGCATGTACAGCCCAGCCTGGCGCAGATTGCCGACAAGCTGGGTTACTCGCGTATGGACGAGCTGTACGCCGCGCTGGGCCACGGCGAGCTGGGTACGCGCGCCATCAGCAATGCGATCGAAAGCTTTGCGCCGCAGCAGCCGCTGGAGGTGGCACCGGAAGACCTGGTGCGCCGCAGCCGTGGTGGTCACGACTCCGGCGGCGTGCTGATCGAGGGCGTGGGCAACCTGATGACCATTCTGGCCAAGTGCTGCAAGCCGGCACCGCCGGACAGCGTGGCCGGCTTTGTTACCCGTGGCCGCGGTATCTCGATACATCGTAGCAACTGCATCACGCTCAAGCGCCTGTCTGCCGACGCGCCGGAGCGGCTGATTGCTGCCGACTGGGGCGACCAGAAAAACGGCGTGTTTCCGATAGACCTGGAAATCCACGCCAGCGACCGCCCTGGCCTGCTGCGCGATATTTCCGACGTGTTCTCGCGCGAAAAGCTGAACGTGATCGGCGTGAACACCCTGTCGCGGGCGCAGAAAGCCAAGCTGCGCTTTACCGTAGAAGTGCGCCAGGTGCGCGATATCAGCCGTGTGCTGGCGCACATCATGGAAGTGCGCGGCGTGCACGAGGCGCGGCGGGTGTAAATGGCTTGCGGCGTGCGGCCAACCTTGGCCGCGCCGTGTGTTCTCGTCAGCTACCCGGGTAGCTGGCGCCGGGCCCGGGATGGGCCTGCCATTACTGTTAACCGAATACATCATGCAAGACCTGAAAC
>JAIXTB010000275.1 GCA_027484385.1 Neisseriaceae bacterium
AGCTTAGCTGGACGCAGGAAAAAGAAGCGCAACTCACCCGCGTTCTGGAAGAAGCCGAGGCCAAAGGCTTGCTGCGCGCCGGGGTCGTCCCCCGCCTGGCGGCGGTGGGGCTGAATTCGCTGTACGGCGGCTTGTGCCATAGCTGGATGATTGCCATCGAAAACGACACCATCCACCGCCATCTATCTGCCATGTTAAGCCCTTATTTTGTCGGGGTTTTCCGTGACGATTGCTGGCTACAGGGCGCTGCACCGGCGGCCTGATTGGCGTATACTCCGCGCTTTCCCGCAGACAACACCGCATTTGGCCATGACCCACGCGATCAGCATCGAGTCCGTCAGCAAGCGTTTTGGCAGCTTGCAGGCACTGGATAGCGTCAGTTTCACCGTAGCGCAGGGCGAATTCTTTGCCTTGCTCGGCCCCAACGGCGCCGGCAAAACCACCCTGATTTCGGCCATGGCCGGCCTGTCGCGCCCGGATAGCGGCCATATCCGCATCATGGGGCACGATACGGTAGGCAACGCCCGCCAGGCACGCATGACCTTGGGCGTGGTACCGCAAGAACTGGTGTTCGACCCGTTTTTCAGCGTACGCGAAGCCCTGGTCTTTCAGTCCGGCTACTTTGGCATTCGCCGCAACGATGCCTGGATAGACGAGCTGCTGCACAAGCTGGGGCTAACCGACAAAGCCGGCACCAATATGCGCGCGCTGTCCGGCGGCATGAAACGCCGTGTGATGGTGGCGCAGGCACTGGTACACCGCCCGCCGGTGATCGTGCTGGACGAACCCACTGCCGGGGTAGACGTAGAGCTGCGCCAGAGCCTGTGGGCCTTTGTGCAAGAGCTGAACCAGGCCGGGCACACCATCGTACTGACCACACACTATCTGGAAGAAGCCGAAACCCTGTGCAGCCGCATCGCCATGCTGAAAAAAGGCAAACTGCTGGCGCTAGAAAACAAGGACAAGCTGCTGGCGCATAGCGCTACCCGCGAGATCTCGCTGAAGTTGGCCGCAGCCCTGCCCGCCAGCCTGCAGCCGCTGAAAGTGCGCGAGGCGGATGGCCGCCACATTCTGCAGCTGGCCGACATTGCCGGCCTGGAAGACGTCCTGCGCGAGCTGAGGTTGGCCGCAGTGGAGGTGCGCGAGCTGTCTATCCACGAAACGGACCTGGAGCAGGTGTTTGTGAAAATGATGCATGGGGGGCGAGTGTGATGCACGGCTTCATGACGCTGTTCAAAAAAGAAATCCTGCGTTTCTGGAAAGTCGCCTTCCAGACCGTCATGGCCCCGGTGCTGACCGCGCTGCTGTACCAGCTGATTTTTTCGCACGTGCTGTCGCAGCACGTTGAAGCCTACCCCGGTGTGAGCTATACCGCTTTCCTGATACCTGGTCTGGTGATGATGTCGATGGCACAAAACGCCTTTGCCAACAGCTCGTCCAGCCTGATACAGAGCAAGATCACCGGCAATATCGTGTTCTTGCTGCTGCCACCGCTTACCGCGCTGGAGTTTTTTGGCGCCTACCTGCTGGCCGCGATCGTACGGGGCCTGGTGGTGGGCGCTGGCGTACTGGCTGTCACCGCCTGGTTTGGCCTGCCGCTACCCAGCCACCCGCTGTGGATTCTGGCGTTTGCCGCGCTGGGCTGTGGCGTACTGGGTACACTGGGCATTGTGGCAGGCATCTGGGCCGATAAATTCGACCAGCTGGCTGCCTTCCAGAACTTTATCATCATGCCGCTGACTTTCCTGTCAGGGGTGTTTTACTCCATCAACAGCCTGCCACCCCTGTGGAAAACCGTGTCCCACCTGAACCCGGTGTTCTACATGATTGACGGCTTCCGCTACGGCTTCTTTGGCCAGGGTGATGTCTCCCCCTGGCTTTCGCTGGCGGTAGTGGGGGGCAGTTTTGCCGCTCTGGCAAGCTGGTCCTTGTATTTGATCGGTAGCGGCTACAAATTACGCCAGTAAGCCCGCACCGTTTTTTGACAGCTTTCCTACAGGATTTACCATGGTTAGTGCAGACTATATCCAGAACGTCATCACCTCCACCCTTGCCTGTGAGCACATCCAGGTGCTGGGTGACGATGGTACCCACTTTGAAGCAGTCATCGTCAGCCCCGAGTTTTCCGGCCGCAACCGTGTACAGCGTCACCAGCTGGTCTACAACGCACTGGGTGACCGCATGCGTGCCGAAATCCACGCGCTGTCGATGAAGACACTCAGCCCGGAAGAATGGGCGCAGCAACAAGGCTAAAAAAAACATAATGGAAAAACTGGTCATTCAAGGCGGCAACGGCCCGCTCAATGGTGAAATCCGCGTTTCCGGCGCCAAAAATGCCGCCCTGCCCATCCTGTGTGCAGGCCTGCTGACCGCCGACACGCTGAAGCTCAGCAACGTACCCATGCTGCGCGATGTGTCTACCACGCAAAAACTGCTGCAAGGCATGGGCGTGCGCGTGATGACCGACAACGTGCATGAAGTCGAAATTACTGCCTCGCAGCTGGACACCCTGGTGGCACCGTACGAGCTGGTGAAAACCATGCGTGCGTCCATTCTGGTGCTGGGCCCCATGCTGGCCCGCTACGGCGAAGCCACCGTCTCGCTGCCAGGCGGCTGCGCCATCGGTAGCCGCCCAGTAGACCAGCACATCAAGGGCATGGTGGCCATGGGGGCAGAAATCTCCATCGAGCACGGCTATGTCAAAGCCCGCGCCAAACGCCTGCGCGGCGCGCACATCATGATGGACATGGTTACCGTAGGCGGTACCGAAAACCTGATGATGGCCGCCACGCTGGCCGAGGGCGTCACCATTCTGGAAAACGCCGCCCGCGAGCCCGAAGTTGTCGACCTGGCCAACTGCCTGGTGGCCATGGGTGCCAAGATCCAGGGCATCGGCACCGACCGTCTGGTCATCGAAGGTGTCGAGCGCCTGCACGGCGCACAGCACGCCATCATGCCGGACCGCATCGAAGCCGGTACCTTCCTGGTGGCCGGTGCCATGACCCAGGGCCACGTGGTGCTGCGCAATGCCGCCCCGCGTGCCATGGACGTGATCCTGGACAAGCTGGCCGAAACC
>JAIXTB010000306.1 GCA_027484385.1 Neisseriaceae bacterium
CAGGCGCTTGAGGTTGGCCGCCGCATCGCGCGCCGGCTGCGGCGCCTTGCGCTTGAGCCCGTGCGAGCCCACCAGCCACAGATAGCCATCGGCCACGGCCAGGCCTTCCAGATCGGCCTCGATATCGGCGCTATCCGGCAGCGGCAGATAATCAGCCAAAGAAAAGTGGCGGTATGCCACAAAGTGCAGGTTCTCTGCTGTGCGATCGCGTAGCAGGCGGTCCAGACCGCAGGCTTCGTCGCCGGCCACCCACAGCGTGTCGCCGATGGCCACGGCGCCGGACAGGTTATCGTGTACCAGCTGAGCGCTATCCAGCGCCAGGCTAACAGCATTGACGGACAGTTTCTTGGGCATGGTTTACCTCGGCTAAAGCGGGTTAATCGTCTGGCAGGGTAATGTGCCAAGGCACGTCGCCCACGTACAAATGGCAGGCCAGGCGCACCGTTTCCGGCGTATCCGACCACTGTTCGCTCGCCGCCTCGGCGGCACTGCACAGCCCGGCGCGTAGCAGCACATTGCGTTCCTTGCGGCCAACCTGCACCTGTTGTGGCTGTGCAGCGTGCTGCAGGCGCACGGCACAGGTGCCGCAGGTGCCCTGACCACAGCGCCAGTGCAGCGGTACATCGTGAAAACGCGCTACGTCGATCAACGCATCGCCGGGGCTGGCGTCCAGCTCGGCAATGCACTGCCCGCCGCGCGCGAAAACCAGCCGTGTCACAGCGCATACACCGGTAGCACATCACCCGGCTGCACTTGCTGGCCTGGCTGCAGGCGCACCAGGGCGTCAGCCCAGGCGCAGGATGTCAGCACACCGGAGCCCTGATTGGGGTAGCGCTGCAGCACCAGCTGGCCGCCCTGCTGTGCCACACGCACACGCAGGTATTCTTCGCGGCGGGTATCGGGTTTACGCCAGTCAAACGCGGCGGGCAGGTGGTACAGCGGCTGCCAGGCGGGCACCACTTCGCCCATGCGCGCACGCAGGAAATCACGCACCAACACGGCAAAGGTGACATAGCCCGATACCGGGTTGCCCGGCAGGCCGATAAAGTCGGCCTCGCCTACGCGGCCACTGGCCAGCGGCTTGCCAGGCTTGATGGCGATTTTCCACAGCTGCAGTTCGCCTTCGGCTTCTACCGCTGCCTTGACGTGGTCTTCCTCGCCTACCGACACGCCACCGCAAGTCATCACCACGTCGGCCTCTGCTGCGGCGTCGCGCAGTGCCTGGCGCGTGGCGGCCAGCGTGTCGGGGATGATGCCCAGGTCCAATACCTGGCAGCCCAGCGCACGCAGCGCCGGCACCAGCCAGTAGCGGTTGGAGTTGTAGATTTTGCCGGCCCCGGCCGGCGTGCCGGGCTCCACCAGCTCGTCGCCGGTAAAGAACACCGCCACGCGCAGCTGGCTGTACACCTGCAGCTGCGCCACGCCTACCGATGCGGCCAGACCCAGGTCGGCATCGCGCAAACGTTGGCCGCAGGCCAGCACGGTTTGCCCCTCGGCAATGTCCTCGCCGCGGCGGCGGATGTTCTGCCCGGCCAGCACCGGCGCGGTAAAGCACACGCTGCCATCCGGCTGCACCTCGGCCTGCTCCTGCATCACCACCGCGTCGGCCTGCGGCGGCACCGGGGCACCGGTAAAGATGCGTGCGGCGCTGGCGGGCAGCAATGGCTGCGGCACACTGCCGGCAGGGATGCGCTGGCTCACCGGCAGCGTGGCTGCGGCGTCGGCAGCACGCACGGCGTAGCCATCCATGGCGCTATTGTCACAAGGGGGCACATCCAGGGTAGATACCAGGTCTTGCGCCAGCACACGGCCAGCGGCTGCCAGCAGGTCGACCACGTCGGTACGGGCCGGCACGCGGGCGTGCGCCAGCAGCCAGTCGCGGGTTTGCTCTACGGTTTGCATGAGTCGGATAGCATGAATGACGAAAGCCGCATCTTCTCACAGACGCGGCTTGTACGGTAAGGCGGCAGCGGGCCTAAGCCGCCACAGGCTTGGCCACCGGCGGGTCTTCAAAGCGCTTCCAGTCGGTAATCAGGATGTGTGGCAGCTGCAGGCTGGCGGCCAGGCGCTTTTCGATGTCTTCCAGCACATGGTGGTTATGAATCGTGCCGCCGAGGGTGATTTCGGCATGACGGCTTACCGGGTTGCCCGGCGTAACAAACCAGATGCAATAGCGATTCATGAAAGGCACCGGCGAAATAGGCTTAAACCATATATCGGCGCAGTGCCTGCCATTCTTGAAGTTTTTTATCGAAAGCCAAGGTGTGCGCCGGGCTGCTGGACGGCAGCACCAGCACCGCCACCCCACAGCCCGCCAACGTGGGCGCTGCTTTGCCGGCGGTCTGGCCATTGAACGCCACCAGCTGCAAGGCGGGTAGCGTGGTCACCAGCGCGGCCAGCGGGTTGGCGCGCGCGTCGCGGATATCGCTATCGAGACTGCCACGGCGCGTGGCCTCGGCCACCACGTCCCACAGCCCTACCCCCAATGCCTGCATGGCCGCCAGGCGCTGCGAGTAAGGCAAGGCGGCCAACTCGCAGCCGGCCGCCATGCCCAGCAGCCGCCAGAACTGGTTACGTGGGTGGGCGTAATACTGCGCGGCCGCCAGCGAGGCATCGCCGGGTAGCGAACCCAGGATCAGGATACGGGTGTCGGTATCGACTACCGGGGCAAAGCTGGCTTTACGCATGCGGCCAACCTTAAAACAGGCTGCCCTGCTCGGCGGCCAGCTGCAGGCGCACCGGGCCAAAGCTGCGGCGATGCTCGGCCAGTGCGCCGTGCTGCGCCAGTGCCTTCATGTGCTCGGCTGTGGGGTAGCCCTTGTGGCGCGCAAAACCGTACTGCGGGTGCAGCGCGTCCAGCGCGATCATCTCGGCGTCGCGTGCCGTTTTGGCCAGAATCGATGCGGCGGAGATTTCCTGCACCTTGGCGTCGCCCTTTACGATGGCTTCTGCCGGCAAGGTCAGCGTCTTGGGGATTTTGTTACCGTCAATCAGCACCTTGCCGGGGGTGATGGCCAGGCCATCCACCGCACGCACCATAGCCAGCATGGTGGCCTGAAAAATATTGAGCTGGTCGATTTCGGCCGCGCTGGCGTGGGCAATGTGCCAGGCTAGTGCCTTTTCCTTGATCTCCAGCGCCAGCGCCGCGCGCCGCGCCTCGCTCAGTTTTTTCGAGTCGGCCAGGCCAGCAATGGGCCGCGCCGGGTCCAGGATGACCGCTGCGGTAAACACCGAGCCGATCAGCGGGCCGCGGCCTGCTTCGTCCACACCGCAGATCAGCATCGTGCCACCTTCAGGATAGCCTCGGCGGCCAGCCGTGCCGAGTCGGCTTTCAGGCTGTGGTGCAATGCGGTGAAAGTGTCAATGATGTCCTGCCGACTGTCCTGGTTGTCGTATAGCTCGGCCACGGCAGCGGTCAGCTTGTCGACTGTGGCGTCTTTCTGCAGCAGCTCGGGCACCACAAAGCGCTTGGCCAGGATATTGGGCAGGCCCACATACGGCAGCTTGAGCTTGCGCTTCACCAGCTGATAGGTCAGCCACGACAGCTTGTAGCTGATGACCATCGGCTTTTTGGTGAGCGCTACTTCCAGCGTGGCGGTGCCACTGGTGACCAGCACCACGTCGGCGGCGATCATCGCCATCTGGGCGTGACCAAACAGCTTGCGGATAGGCAGATCCCACGCCTTGTGGCGGGTAAGCAGCTGGTCGAACTGGTCCATGGTTGGCCGCGTTGCCAACGGCACCAGAAACTGTGCATCCGGATAGCGCGCCAGCAGCTGGCGGGCTACGTCCAGATACAGGCCGCCCATAAATTCCAGCTCGCTTTTGCGGCTACCCGGCAGCAGGGCAAACACCGGCGCGGCCTTGGGCAGGCCCAGCTGTTCACGCATGGCGTTCTGGTCCGGCGCGATGTCGATCTCGCTGGCCAGCGGGTGGCCGACAAAGGTGGCCGGCACGCCAGCGGCGTCGTACAGCGGTTTTTCCATGGGGAACAGGCACAGCACCTGGTCGGCGCTGTCGCCGATTTTCACCACCCGCTCTGGCCGCCACGCCCAAACCGACGGGCTGACGTAGTGCACGGTACGCAAGCCGGCCTGCTTCAGCCACTTTTCCAGCCCCAGATTGAAATCGGGGGCATCGATACCAATGAACACGTCAGGCTTCTCGGCCAGCAGCGTATCGCGCAGCGTACGGCGGATGCGCAGCAGCTCGGGCAGGCGCGACAGCACCTCCACGTAGCCACGCACCGCCAAGCGCTCTTGCGGCACCTGGCTGCTAAAGCCGCGCGCCAGCATGCGCGGGCCGCCGATGCCGGCAAACTCGACATTGGGGTGCGCCGCCTTGAGCGCGTCCATCAAGTGGGCGCCCAGCAGGTCGCCCGAGGCCTCGCCGGCGACCATGGCCACCTTGAGCGCACCCGGGCGGGTAAACAGCTTGTCTGTCATGGTCTAGCGGATAATGCCGCGGCTGGCGGCGGCAAAGAAGCGCACAAATGCGGCCAACTCGTCCTTGCCGGCAGCGGCGTCGGTTTCGATTTCGGCACGGGCATCGTCAAACGGCAGGCCTTTGCGGTACAGCGCCTTGTAGGCGTTGCGGATGCTGCGGATCTGCTCGGGGCTAAAGCCACGACGCTTCAGGCCTTCGGCGTTAATGCCGGCCGGTACAGCGCGGTTGCCGTGTGCCATCACGTAGGGCGGCACATCCTGCGCCACGGCGCTGGAGAAAGCCGTCATGGCGTGGTCGCCGATGTGGCAGAACTGGTGCACGCTGGTAAAGCCGCCCAGAATCACCCAGTCGCCCACGTGCACGTGGCCGCCCAGCGTGGCGTTGTTGGCAAAAATGGTGTTATCGCCAATCTGGCAGTCGTGGCCCAGGTGGACGTAGGCCATGATCCAGTTGTTATTGCCCAGGCGCGTCACGCCGACATCTTGCGCGGTACCGATATTGAAGGTGCAGAACTCGCGGATGGTGTTGCCGTCGCCGATTTCCAGGCGGGTAGGCTCACCGGCGTATTTCTTGTCTTGCGGTACGGCGCCCAGCGAGCAGAACTGGAAAATACGGTTGTTCTTGCCAATGCTGGTATGGCCTTCAATCACCACGTGCGGCCCGACCCAGGTGCCGCTGCCGATGCTGACATTGGCACCGATGATGCTGTAGGCGCCGATTTCCACGTCATCGGCAATCTGCGCGCCATCGGCAATGATGGCGGTAGGATGAATGGCCATGTTTATACCTCGCGTTTGGCACACATGATTTGCGCTTCACAGGCCACCTGGCCGTCTACCAGCGCACGGGCGTTGTATTTGGCAATGCCGCGCTTCATAGCCAGCTGCTCGACTTCCAGCGTCAGCTGGTCGCCTGGCACTACCTGGCGCTTGAAACGGGCGTTATCAATACCCACAAAGAAATACAGCTCGTTTTCCGGGCGCTCGCCTTCGCTGCGGATCGACAGGATACCGGCGGCCTGTGCCAGCGCCTCGATAATCAGCACACCCGGCATCACCGGATACTGTTCGAAGTGGCCCATGAAGAACGGCTCGTTGATAGTCACGTTCTTGATGGCCTTGATGCGCTCGTTGGCGACAAACTCGGTCACACGGTCTACCAGCAGGAACGGGTAGCGGTGCGGCAGGTAGCGCATGATCTCGCGTACGTCGATGGATACGGCTGCGTCGGTGCTCACGGCTTCAGTCATGGTTGGGAATCCTTATTGTCTTGCGCTTGTTGCAGCGCTTTTTCAAGTTGTTTGACACGGGTAACCAGCTCGCCCAGGTGGCGCAGGTGCGCCGCATTGGCCAGCCATTCTTTGTGGGTAGCCATCGGGTACACCGCGGTATAGGCGTCGGCCTGGCGGATGGATTTGGAAATCAGGGTGCCGGCACCCACGTGGGTACCATCGGCAATATCCAGGTGGCCAATGATACGGGCGGCACCGCCAATGGTGCAGCGCGCGCCAATCTTGGTGCTGCCTGCCACCGCGGCGCAGCCGGCCATGGCGGTGTGTGCGCCCACCTGGACGTTGTGCGCCAGCTGAATCTGGTTATCCAGCTTCACGCCTTCGCCAATAATGGTGTCTTTCAGTGCGCCACGGTCGATAGTGGTATTGGCACCGACTTCTACGTCGTCGCCAATCACCACCACGCCGGTTTGCGGAATCTTGAACCAGCGGTCGGTATTCCACGCCAGGCCAAAGCCATCGGCACCGATCAC
>JAIXTB010000038.1 GCA_027484385.1 Neisseriaceae bacterium
AGCGGCCGCCGGCCACGTCCAGCATATGGCCGGTGGTAAACGAGGCTTCGTCGGACAGCAGCCACAGGATGGCCGCTGCGACTTCTTCGGGTTGGCCGCCGCGCTGCAGCGGTATAGCGGCCTTGACGCGATCCACGCGGCCGGGCTCGCCGCCGTCGGCGTGCATGTCGGTGTAGATAAAACCGGGGCGTACGCCGTTGACGCGTATGCCCTCGGCCGCCACTTCTTTGGCCAGGCCCAGCGTCAGCGTATCCAGCGCGCCTTTGCTGGCGGCGTAGTCGACGTACTCGCCGGGTGAGCCCAGCCGCGCTGCCGCCGACGACACATTGACAATGGCACCGCCCAGCCCGCCGCGGCGGGTGGACAAACGCCGTACCGCCTCGCGGCAACACAGCAGCGGCCCCAGCACATTGGTGGCCAGTATGCGCTGCCAGCGCGCCACGTCCATATCGGCCAGCGCCATTTGCGGGGCCAGCACGCCGGCGTTGTTCACCAGTGCCGACAGCGGCCCCAGCGCGGCTTCGGTGTCGGCAAACAGGCGCAGTACTGCCGCCTCATCCGCCACATCGCCCGCCAGTGCCACGGCGCGGCCGCCCTCGGCGCGGATGGCGTCCACCACCGCCTGCGCAGCGTCGGCCTGGCGATGGTAGTTCACCGCTACCGCCCAGCCACGGCGTGCGGCCAACCTGGCAGTAGCCGCGCCAATGCCACGGCTGGCACCGGTAATCAGCAGCACTTTCTGCATAGTGGGTCCTAGGGCCTGTTAACACTATTTATTGCTGCGGCGCAGGCTCGAGAAGTTTTCCAATGCCAGGCGGAGGGCGATGCGCTGGGTGGTTCCCAGCGCAAGTCCGACAACGCCGCAGAGGGAAGCTTATCGGGCCTGCCCTTCGGGGCGCGCGCCATGCGGGGCACTGCTTTGTCAAACCGTGCTGGCAGGGATCGCCCTGCTGCGCCCGGTTTTTCGCGCATTGCCGCCGCCTGACAGGCGCCGCCGCATCAAAAATAGCGTTAACAGGCCCTAGCCTTTCATCAGGTTTTTCAGCGCCAGGCGTACGCCGTCGCTGACGGTCACGTCCAGCGGCAGGCCCTTGGTGGCGGCGGCGGCTTCTTTATCGTTGTAACCCAGCGCCAGCAACGCGTTCACGATATCGCTCTTGTCGTCCGGCGTAGCGGCAAACGGCAGGCCGCCGGGCACGGTGAGGTTGCTGCCACTGGCCAGCTTGCCACGCAGCTCCAGCACCAGGCGCTCGGCGGTTTTCTTGCCGATGCCGGGCACGCTGGACAGGCGCTTCAGGTCTTCGCTGGCCACGGCCACGGCCAGCTCGTCGGTACTCATACCGGACAGAATCGCCAGCGCGATCTTGGCGCCAATGCCGGTGACCTTGATCAGCTGACGGAAGGTTTCGCGCTCGTCACGGGTGGCAAAGCCGTACAGCAGGTGCGCGTCCTCGCGCACGACCAGGTGGGTAAACAGCGTGGTTTTCTGGCCCAGCGCCGGAAGCTGGTAGAAGGTGGTCATGGTCACGTCGACGTCGTAGCCAACGCCGTTCACGTCCACAGTGATTTGCGGCGGCAGTTTCTCGATAAGCGTACCGCTGAGTCGTCCGATCATGGGGTGTCTTTCACAAGGTTGGCCGCAGCCACAGGCTGGCGGCCAGCAACAAAGGGTAAAGGTTGGCCGCCATAATAGTGGGAATGATGGCGGCGCGCAGTTGCTGTTGCTGCAAGGCACGCCAGGCGCGCAAATACAGGGGCAGCAGGCACAGCTGCCACGCCAGGCCGGCCAGTAGCGGCAACACCATGGCCAGCACCGCCAGCAGCAGATAGCCGCGTACCGCCGCAGGGTGGCTAAGGCGCACTACCCAGTGGCGCTTGCCGGCCAGCGCATCGGCTTGGCGGTCGGGAAACTGGTTGGCAAACAGCAGCAAGGCGGCGGCCACGCCGTAGCCTGCGGCCAAGCACGCGAGCCCGGCGGGTACCGGTGCCTGCAATACTTGCAGCACGCCTACTGGCAGCAGGGCAAAACACAACGCCACCGTCAGCTCGCCCAGACCGCGGCTATTAAGCCGCAGCGGCGGCGCGGAATACGCCCAGCCCAGCACCACCCCCGCCAGGCCGGTAAAGAACAGGCCGATGCCCGCCTGCCACACCAGCCACAGGCCGCCAGCCGTCACCACGGCGAAGAGGCCGGCCGCCAGCCACGCCATCTGGCGCCGCGTGAGCACACCGGCCTGAATGAAACGGCTACCGCCGGTAAACGGGTATTCGCGCTGCAGGTTGGCCGCGTCGCTGCCGTTGTCGTGGTCGGCCACATCGTTGATCACATTCACTGCCGCGTGGCACAGCAAGGCCAGTAGCACTGCCAGCAGCGCCTGCGGCCAACCTTGTGCCCACGCCTGCGGGCCGGCCAGCGCCAGGCCCAGCAGCACGCCGCCCAGCGTCAGCGTGAGAAAGGCCGGCCGCGTAGCCAGCAGCCAGCGCACCGGATGCGCCAGCAGCGCGGACAGGTCGGTTTCAGTGGCGTGCGGGGTGGAAAGCGGCATCACAGGGCCTCGGGCAGGTCATTCTGGCAGCATACGGCAAGGGCCGTGCTGGCGTCAGCACTGGCATCAAGCCAGACGCCAGCCACCATGCGCCCCCACCACACCGGCCAGCACAGCGGCCAGGCTGAGTACGAGCAGGCCGACGTGCAGCCACTGCACCCGCGCCATGGTGCCTGCCGGGTCGCGCTGCGCGCGCTGCTTCAGCCAGCGGTGGACGATAAACGGCTCCAGCACGAACAGCAGCAGGAAAAACGGC
>JAIXTB010000146.1 GCA_027484385.1 Neisseriaceae bacterium
AGGCAGAGGCGGCGGCGCAGGGGATGCCCATCAAGTTGGGTGCGCTGCGCGGCAGTGCGGCCAACCGTTTCTACCAGCGCCACGGTTTCGTCCCCACGCACGAGGAAGAATGGGATATCTATTACCGCTGGGATAGCACCACCCGCCCTTGATCGTACCGGGCTGCCCGCGCCGGCAAGCATGTGTTTGTTGGCAGGCGGAATAAGCTTGCCAGTAAAACATGCCTGGCTGCCGCGCCAGCTTGGGTAAACTGGCCTTTTGTCTTTCTGAGCCTTTGCCCCATGCCACCGCCCACCCCCGCAAACGAAGCGCCAGCTCACGTCAGTTTCTGGCAAGCCTTCCGCTTCTGGCTGAAGCTGGGCTTCATCAGCTTTGGCGGCCCCGCCGGCCAGATCGCCATCATGCACCAGGAGCTGGTAGAGCGGCGGCGCTGGATTTCCGAACGCCGCTTTCTGCATGCGCTGAACTACTGCATGGTGTTGCCCGGCCCGGAGGCGCAGCAGCTGGCTACGTATATCGGCTGGCTGATGCACCGTACCTGGGGCGGCATCGTGGCCGGCGGTTTGTTCATCCTGCCCTCCCTGTTCATGTTGATCGGCCTGTCCTGGGGGTATGTCGCGTATGGCGATGTGCCGTGGGTGGCCGGGCTGTTGTTCGGTATCAAACCGGCGGTGATGGTCATCGTGCTGCAGGCGGCGCATCGCATCGGCTCGCGCGCGCTGAAGCATCGCGCCTTGTGGTTAATAGCAGCGGCGGCATTCGTGGCGATCTTTGCGCTGGGGGTGCCGTTCCCGGTGATTGTCCTGACCGCAGCGCTTATCGGTTATGTGGGCGGGCGCGTGGCACCGGCTATCTTTCAGGGCGGTGGGGGACACGGACCCGCCGGCCAGCCGGCTGGCAGCGCCATGATCGACGACCACACGCCTACGCCAACACATGCGTTGTTTAGCTGGCCGCGCCTGAGCCGGGTACTACTGGCGGGGTTTTTGTTGTGGCTGGTCCCGATGGGGCTGTTGACCGCATGGTACGGTTGGGCACATACGCTGACCCAGATGGGCTGGTTCTTTACCAAAGCGGCCTTGCTGACCTTTGGCGGCGCCTACGCGGTATTGCCGTATGTATATCAGGGGGCAGTGGGCAGCTATGGCTGGCTTAGCCCCACGCAAATGATGGACGGGCTGGCGCTGGGCGAAACCACACCGGGACCGCTGATCATGGTGGTGACTTTTGTCGGTTTCCTTGGTGGCTACACCAAGGCCGTGTTCGGGCCGGATAGCCTGTTTCTGGCCGGCGCGGTGGCGGCCACGCTGGTGACCTGGTTTACCTTCCTGCCGTCTTTCATCTTTATTCTGGCGGGTGGGCCGTTTATCGAAACCACCCATGGCCAGCTGAAATTTACCGCGCCGCTGACTGCGATCACCGCCGCCGTGGTGGGGGTCATCCTGAATTTGGCACTGTTCTTTGCCTACCACGTATTGTGGCCAGACGGGCTGGATGGCGCGTTCGAGTGGCGTGCAGCACTGATTGTCTTGCTGGCGGCGCTTGCCTTGTTCCGTTTCAAGGTCGGCGTGATTCAGCTGATTGCGCTATGCGCTGCGCTGGGTGCCCTGATGCGCATTTTGCCTGCCTGAGACTGCCGGTACGGTAGCAGTATGGCAAACGGCCGCACACTGTGCGGCCGTTTTACATGGCAATGCGTTTGGCCAAAGGTTGGCCGCAAGCCGCGTCTAGGCCTGGCCGGCAATAAAGTACGGGTTTACGCCGATGCGGCCATAGCCCGCTTCGCCAGCCAGCATGTCCAGCATCAGGCTGGCCAGGTCGTCGGCAAACGGTTCGGCCTGCGCATCCAGCAGGGTGGACACCATTTTCAGTTCGCCGTGGCAGCTGTCGCAGCATTCGGCCTCGTGCACGGCGCGGTGCTGGTGCGGCTGCTTGTGGTTGGGCGCTGCGGGTTCGGCATCGCGGTGCGCCAGGCTGCGGTATTGCAGCTCGCGCGTGTTGCCACAGCCTAGGCACTTCACGCGGGTAACGTGCCATTCGCTGGCGCACTGGCTGCAGCAGGCGTAGCGCACGGCGTGGCCGCTGTCGCCACGGCGCAGCAGCGAGGCTACCGGCGGTGCGTGGCATACCGGGCAGTGCGCGCTTTCGCTGTGCTGCAGGCGGCTCAGGTCGCGCTGGCGGGCACTGACGACGGCTTGCACCTGCAAGGCAGCGCCCAGCAGCGGTAGCCCGGCCTGAAGGGCAGGGTTGGCCGCAGCGATACCGGCGCGCAGGGCGAGCGCCTGCGCCTGCAGGGCGTCGTCGTCCATGGCCAGCAGGCAATGCACAGCGCTGTGGCTGGCATCGCCCAGCACCGGGCCCAGCGTATTGTGCAGCTGGGTCAGCATGTCGCGCAGGCAGGCCGTGCTGTTGACGGCTTGTTCGGCCAGCTTGTCGTGGCAGGCTTGCTTGGCGTGCGCGATATCGGCGCAGCAGCGCAGGAAATCGGCCATGGCATGGCCTTGTGCCAGGCTGCGCAGGCGTTCGGCGCGGCGGGCAAAGGCGTGTTGGCCCGGCGGGCGTAGCGGCTGCGGGATGGCGGTGTCCTGAATGGCCAGATCGTCAATAAACATGGTGTGTTTCCGTTGCGGTGGCGGTGATAAGCCGCTCGGTATGGGTATAGGCCACCAGGCGGCCGGGGCGGGCAAAGCCTGCCAGTAGCAGGCCGCATTGCCCGGCCAAGTTGGCCGCATAGGCGGTGGGGGCAGACACGGCGATCAGGGCTGGTATGCCGGCCTGCGCGGTTTTCTGCACCATTTCGTAGCTGGCGCGGCTGGATACCAGCACAAAGCCCTCGCGGGTGTCGACGCCCTGGCGGCGCAGCGCGCCGATCAGCTTGTCCAGCGCGTTGTGGCGGCCGACGTCTTCGCGTACCAGTACGATGCTGCCGTCAGCGTGGCAGTAGGCGGCCCCGTGCGCGGCGCCTGTGGCGGCGTGCAGAGGCTGCTGTGCGGGCAGAGCGGCCACCGCGCGGGCAATGCTGTCGGCGTGCAGGGTTGGCCGCAGCGGCAGCGGCGCGATGGTTTGTGCCACGGCGTCCAGGCTATCCACGCCGCACAAGCCGCAGCCGGTGCGCCCGGCCATATTGCGCCGCCGCGCCTTGAGCTGGCTGAAGCGTGCGCTGGCAATATCCAGCCGCAGCTCGATGCCGGCCTCGCTTTGCCAGGCCTCGCAGTCGTACAGCTCGCCGGCGTGGGTGACAATGCCTTCGCTCAGGGCAAAGCCCAGCGCGAAATCGTGCAGGTCAGCAGGGCTGGCCAGCAGCACGGCGTGCGAGATGCCGTTGTAGACCATGGCCACCGGCACCTCGGCAATCAGCTGGTCGGTGGCCGCCACCGCGCTGCCCGCCTGCAGGCGCAGCACCGGCAGGCACTGGCTGGCAGGCAGGGTGTCATCGGCGGGCAGCGGCAGGGTGCAGCTCATTTCTGTTTGCCTGTCATCTCGCGGTACCAGCGCGGGTGGTGCTTTTTGGCCCAGGCGTGGGTCACCACGCCTTCCACCATGGCGCGGATAGTGCCTTTTACCCAGAACGCGGCGTATACGTGCACGATGATGCCGGCAATCAGCCCGGTGGCGGCCCAGGCGTGCGCCAGCAGCGCCAGCCGGATCACCGGGATGGGAAAGTAGCCGGCAAAGTACGGCCGCCAGGCAATAAAGCCGGACACCAGCAGCACGGCCATGCACGCGCACATCAGCCAGAACATACCTTTCTGCCCGCCGTTGTACTTGCCGGTGTCGCCTACCTCGTGGCCGGACAGCACGGTTCTGACCGATTTCATCCAGCGAATGTCTTCGCTGTTGATCAGGTTATGGTGCCAGTAGCGGAAAAACTGCCGTGCAAAGGCCACGAACATGATCACGCCCACAAAGGGGTGCACGATGCGCGCCAGCTGCGGGGTGCCGAATACGCCGGTAAGCCAGAAGAAAGCCGGGTAGAAAAACGCCAGCCCGGAAATCGCCAGCAGGATGAAACACACCGCCACAATCCAGTGATTGATGCGTTCGGCGGCGCTGTAGCGCTGGATCAGTTGCTCTTTCATGCCTTGTCCTCCTGTTTGGCGGCAGGGTTGGCCGCAGCGTGTTCGTCATCGTCGTCCGGGCGGTTCGGGCCCACGGTGATGTAGTGGAAGAAACCGAACAGGCCGGCCGCGGCAATGCCGATGGTGGCCAGCGGTTTGAGCCAGCCTTTCCACAGCTGCACGGTGGTGCTGATGGCCGGGTCTTTCGGCAGGCCGGAATACTGCTCCGGCTTGTCGGCGTGGTGCAGCACGTACATCACGTGGGTGCCGCCCACGCCCTGCGGGTCGTACAGGCCGGCGTTGGCGTAGCCACGGGTTTTCAGGTCCGCCACGCGGGTGGCGGCCACGTCTTTCATGTCTTCCTTGCTACCAAACTGGATGGCGCCGGTGGGGCAGGTTTTCACGCAGGCCGGCTCCTGGCCTACCGACACGCGGTCCGAGCACAGCGTGCATTTGTAGGCTTTGTTGTCCTTCTGGCTGATGCGCGGCACGTTGAACGGGCAGCCGGAAATGCAGTAACCACAGCCGATGCAGTTTTCCTGGTGGAAATCCACAATGCCGTTGCTGTACTGGATAATGGCGCCCGGCGACGGGCAGGCTTTCAGGCAGCCGGGGTCGGCGCAATGCATGCAGCCATCCTTGCGGATCAGCCATTCCAGCTTGCCGTTGCTTTCTTCTTCGGCAAAGCGCATCACCGTCCAGGCGTCTGCGCTCAGGTCGGTCGGGTTGTCGTACACGCCGATGTTGTGGCCAACCTCCTCGCGGATGTCGTTCCACTCCGAGCAGGCCACCTGGCAGGCTTTGCAGCCAATACAGGTGGAAACGTCGATCAGCTTGGCGATTTCGATGGTCTTGCGCGCCTGCGGGCTAGCCGTGGGGCTGGCGGAGCGGCGGGTAATATCAAGTGATTGCAGTGCCATGGTCCGGGGCTCCTCAGGCTTTTTCCAGGTTTACCAGGAAGGATTTGTACTCGGGGGTCTGCGTATTGCAGTCGCCCACGGCGGGGGGCAGGCTGTTGGTGAGGTAGCCTTTTTGCGCCACGCCTTCCCAGCCCCAGTGCAGCGGAATGCCGATCTGGTGCACGGTCTGGCCGTTGACCTGCAGCGCCATCAGCCGTTTGGTCACCACCGCCTTGGCCTTGATGAAGCCGCGCTTGGAGCTCACCTTCACCGTGTCGCCCTGCACAATGCCTTTTTCCTGCGCCAGCGCCACACCGATCTCGACAAACTGTTCCGGCTGGGCAATGGCGTTCAGCAGTACCGATTTGGTCCAGAACTGGAAGTGCTCTGTCAGGCGGTAGGTGGTGCCCACGTACGGGTAGTCCTTGTGCGTGCCCAGGCGCTCGCGGTCGGTCTTGAAGATGCGCACCGCCGGGCTGCTGACCACTTTGGGGTGCAGCGGGTTGGTGCCGATCGGGCTTTCCATCGGCTCGTAGTGCTCGGGGAAGGGGCCGTCGGCCAGCTTGTCGGTACAGAACAGCCGCGCCACGCCTTCCGGGTTCATGATGAACGGGTTCATGCCGCTGTCCGGGCCGGCGTCGGCCTTGAAATCGGGGATATCCGCCCCGGCCCATTTTTCGCCGTTCCAGCCGATCAGCTTGCGTTTCGGGTCCCATGGTGCGCCGGCCGGGTTGCAGCTGGCGCGGTTGTACAGGATGCGGCGGTTGGCCGGCCACGCCCACGACCAGCCCGGCGTGTTGCCCAGGCCGGTGTCGGTGTTGTCGCGGCGTGCCATCTGGTTACCGGCTTGCGTCCAGCTGCCGGAGAAAATCCAGCACGCGCAGCTGGTGCTGCCGTCGTCCTGCAGGGCCGCAAAGCCGGGCAGCTGTTCGCCTTTTTTGGCCAGGAATTTGCCCGGCTCTTTCGGGTCTGGCAGGTCGGCCAGCGCCTTGCCGTTCATTTCTCGCGCCAGCTCTTCCGGGCTCGGGGCGTTCGGGTCGCGGTAGTGCCACGCCACGTTCAGGATAGGCTCGGCTACCTTGCCGCCTTCTTGCAGGTACATCTGGCGCAGGGTGTGGAACAGCTCGCCGATAATCTCGTTGTCGCCCTTGGCTTCGCCCGGCGCGTCGGCGCCTTTCCAGTGCCACTGCAGCCAGCGTGCCGAGCTGACAATGGCGCCGTCTTCTTCGGCAAAACAGGTAGATGGCAGGCGGAATACCTCGGTCTGGATGTCGGCCGGGTTCACATCGTGCGCCTCGCCGTGGTTTTGCCAGAAGGTGGAGGTTTCGGTGGCGATCGGGTCGATGATCACCATGTATTTCAGCTTGCTGAACGCCTGTGTGACCTTGGTGGCGTCGGGGAAGGATGCCAGCGGGTTGAAACCCTGCACGATAAAGCCGTTCATCTTGCCCTGGTGCATCAGCTCCACGATGTGCAGCACGTCGTACAGCTTGTCCCACTTGGGCAGCCAGTCGAAGCCCCAGTTGTTGTCTGCGGTGGCTTTGTCACCCCAGAACCACTTCATCAGGCTGACAAAGAACTTGGGCGTATTGCTCCAGTAGTTGAACTGGTTGGGCTGCAGCGCCTTGGGCGTGGTTTTGCTGATGTAGCTGGCGTAGTCGGGGTGGTCTTTTTCGTTGGGCAGCGTCAGGTAGCCGGGCAGGGCAGTGGACAGCAGGCCCAGGTCGGACAGGCCCTGGATATTGGAGTGGCCGCGCAGCGCGTTCACGCCGCCGCCGGGCATGCCCATATTGCCCAGCAGCAGCTGGATCATGGCCATGGTGCGGATATTTTGCGCGCCCACGGTATGCTGGGTCCAGCCCAGGGCGTACAGAATGGTGCCGACTTTGTCCGGGCGCGCCGTCTCGCCCAGCTGTTTGCACACCTCCAGAAAGCCTTCTACCGGCGTGCCGCACAGGTTGGTCACCACCTCGGGCGTGTAGCGCGCAAAGTGCGCTTTCATCAGGTTCCACACACAGCGCGGGTGCTGCAGCGTGGGGTCGGTCTTGGCATTGCCGTCGGCGTCCAGCTCGTAGGCCCAGCTGCTGCGGTCGTATTTGCCTTTGGCTTCGTCGTAGCCGCTGAACAGGCCTTCTTCAAAGCCAAAGCCTTCGCCCACGATAAAGCTGGCGTTGGTATAGGCTTTGACGTAGTCCCAGTGGATCTTGTCGTGGCTGATCAGCCAGTTGATCACGCCGCCCAGGAAAGGGATGTCGGCGCCGGCGCGAATCGGCATGTACAGGTCGGATACCGCAGCGGTGCGGTTGTAGCGCGGGTCCACCACGATCAGCTTGGTGCCGCGGGTTTTCTTGGCTTCAATGGCCCACTTGAAGCCTACCGGGTGCGCCTCGGCGGCGTTACCGCCCATCACCAGGATAAAGTCGGCGTTCTTGATGTCCACCCAGCTGTTGGTCATGGCGCCGCGGCCAAAGGTAGACGCCAGTGCCGATACGGTCGGGCCGTGGCACACGCGAGCCTGGGCGTCGGTGGCGATAATGCCCAGGCTGCGCAGGAATTTCTGCGTGATGATGCCGGTTTCGTTGGAGCCGGCCGACGCGGTGAGCATGGCGGTTGTCAGCCAGCGGTTTACCGGCACGCCGTCGGCGTTTTTGTCCAGCACGTTGGCGTCGCGGTCGGCCTTCATGTGCTTGGCAATGCGGTGGATGGCGTCATGCCAGCTGATGCGCTTCCATTCATTGCTGCCGGCTTCGCGTACTTCCGGGTATTTCAGGCGTTTGGGGCTGTGGATGAAGTCCAGCAGGCCGGCGCCTTTGGGGCAGAGCGAGCCACGGCTTACCGGGTGGTCCGGGTCGCCTTCGATGTGCATGATTTCCGCTTTGGCGTTTTTGGCACCGTCACCCAGGCTGTACAGAATCAGGCCGCAGCCTACCGAACAGTAGGTACAGGTGTTACGCGTTTCGCGGGCGCCCAGCAGCTTGTACTGGCGCACCTCGGCCAGCGCTTGGGCCGGGCTGAAGCCCATGGCCACCAGGCTGGAGGCGCCTACTTGCGCCGCGCTGAGTTTGAAAAACTGCCGCCGGTTCACTTCCATCGGACTCTCCTTTTTATCGCTATTCGTTTGACGTGCGTCGGGTTGCGCAATAGCCTTGGCATAGCATTTGCCGTGCCCATGGTAGGGTTTTTATATTTTTCACGAATAAACAAGGTGTTGCGTGTGGTTGGCCAAGGTTGGCCGCATGGCGTACCAGACAAATAGTCGCAATGGCCCTGCGCGCGGTGCGACTATTTGTCCGCAGAAGGAGTAGGGTCTTGCAGCGAGAAAATACCTTGGCGGCGGCCGCTGATAGCGCGGCCAAACCATGGGGCAGCTACAGCGTGCTGGTGGTGGATGACGAGCCGGGCATGGTGAATTTCATCCGCCGGGCGCTGGAAGTGCGCTGCGGCAGCGTGCATGCCGCCGGTAGCGTGGAAGACGCCGAGCCACTCGTGGCACAGCAGCGTTTTGACCTGGTCGTGCTGGATATTTCCCTGCCCGGCATGTCGGGCGTGAACTGGCTCAAGCAGCTGCGCGAGCGCGGGGTAAACAGCGAAGTCATCCTGATGACGGCGTTTGCCGACGTGGAAACCGCTATCGAT
This sequence comes from Neisseriaceae bacterium, assembly GCA_027484385.1. Taxonomy (GTDB): domain Bacteria; phylum Pseudomonadota; class Gammaproteobacteria; order Burkholderiales; family Chromobacteriaceae; genus Vogesella. Next base: position 8,594 of record JAIXTB010000146.1, read on the forward strand.
GCGCTGCGCGCCGGCGCGTCCGACTTTTTGCTCAAGCCGTTTTCGCTGGCGCAGCTGATCAACTCGGCACGGCGTGCCTTCGAGCGGGCGCGGCTAGAGGCGGAAAACTGGGTGCTGCGCCGCGAGGTAGCATCGCATGCCAGCCGCAGCCACGTTAGCCGCGACGGCTTGATCGGCCACTCGCCCGCCATTGCCGAGCTGCGCACGCTGCTGCAGCGCTTTGCGCCCATGCCTTCTACCGTGCTGATCCAGGGTGAATCCGGTACTGGCAAAGAGGTGGTGGCGCGCGCCCTGCACCAGCAAAGCCCGCGCGCCAACGCCAGCTTTGTGCCGGTAAATTGCGCGGCCATCGCGCAGGAGCTGATCGAAAGCGAGCTGTTCGGCCACGTAAAGGGCGCCTACACCGGTGCCACCGGCAGCCGCGATGGCCTGTTTTACTACGCTCGTGGCGGTACGCTGTTTCTGGATGAAATTGGCGAGCTGCCGCTGCCTATCCAGGCCAAGCTGCTGCGCGTGCTGGAGGAGCGGCGCATCCGGCCGGTGGGCTCGGAGCAAGAGATCAAGGTAGACGTGCGCGTGATTGCCGCCACCAACAAACCGCTGGCGGGCGAAGTGGCCGCCGGGCGCTTCCGCGCCGACCTGTATTACCGCCTGCAGGTACTGGAGCTGCACCTGCCGCCGCTGCGCGAGCGCACCGAGGACCTGCCCGAGTTGGCCGCGCACTTCATGGACCTGCTCAGCCCTGCGCTGGGGGTGCAGCCGGTAGAGGTGGAGCCGGCCATTCTGGCGGCCATGGCCGCCTACGACTGGCCAGGCAATGTGCGCGAGCTGAAAAACCTGGTAGAGCGTTCGCTGATCCTGGGCTACGTGCCGCGCGACCTGCCGTGTACCCGTGCGGTGGGGGGCGCGAGCCCGGCTGACGAGCCTGCGGCCAACCTGGCAGGGGCTGACGAGTGCCTGGCCGAGGTGGAAAACCGCCATATCCGCGCCATTCTGACGGCCTGTGGCGGTAATAAGTCCGAGGCGGCGCGCCGCCTGGGTATCTCGCGCAAGACACTGGAGCGGAAATGTCTGGCTTGGGGCGAGTAGCACGGTTATGGCAGCGGCTGATGCAACCGCTGAACCGCTCGGTACGCACCCGCTTTGTGGCGCTGGCACTGTTTCCGCTGGTGGTGGGCTTCCCGGTGCTGTTATTGCTGCTGGCCGGTTGGGGCGGGGCGGCGTTTCAGGAACTGCTGGTGTTCAAGGTGCGCAGCGACCTGGCGGTGGCTACCACCTATTTTGAACGGGTACAGGGTGACGTTGGCCGCAGCATCGAGGCATTGGCCAACTCCGAGGCGCTGGCCGACGCCCAGCGCCGCCCTGGCCCCGGGCTGGATGCGCTATTGCAGGCACGCGCGCAGTCGCTGGCGCTGGATTACCTGCTGCTGGTCGACGAGCAGCGCCAGGTGCTGGCCAGCTCGCTCAATGGTGCGCGGCACCACATCTACCCCGCCGGCGGGGTGCCAGCTGCCGGGCTGAGCGGGCAAAGCCGTGTGGCGCTGGATGCGTTTAGCCCCGCACAGCTGGCCGCATTGTCACCGGCCTTGCAGCAACGGGCGCGTATCGACCTGCGCCCTACGCGCGGTGCACGGCCCAGCTTGCAGCAGCAAAGCCAGGCCGGGCTGGTGCTGCACGCGGCGGCCGCTGTACCGGGCCGGCGTCTGGCGCTGGTAGGGGGCTTGTTGTTGAACCGCAATGTGGATTTTGTCGACCGCATCCAGCACCTGGTTTACCCGCCGGGCTCGCTGCCGCAGCGAAGCCGTGGCTCAACGACGCTGTTTCTGGATGATGTGCGGATTGCCACCACGGTCGCGCTGCCCCATGGCGGGCGCGCCATTGGTACCCGCGTGTCCGGTGTGGTAGCCGAGCGTGTGCTGGAGCATGGCCAGCTGTGGCTGGACCGCGCCCTGGTGGTGGGCGACTGGTATGTTTCCGGCTATCAGCCACTGCAGGATAGCCGTGGCGAGCGGGTGGGCATGTTGTACGTGGGCTTTCTGGAGCAGCCTTTCGTGCTGGCCAAATGGATGGCGCTGGCCGTGCTGTTTGTGCTGTTTGCCATCACCATGGCCGTAGCGGCCTGGGTGAGCTGGCGTTTTGCGCAGTCGGTTATTCACCCGGTAGGGCGGCTGCGCGCCACCATGCGCCAGGTAGAGGCCGGGCAGCTGGATGCCCGCGTTGGCACGCTGCCGCAAGACGACGAGCTGGCCCTGCTGGCCAGCCATTTTGACCACCTGCTGGACCGCATCCAGTCACAGAACCAGGCGCTTACCCGTTGGGCCGCCGAGCTGGACGACAAAGTGGCCGAGCGTACGCGCGAGCTGGCGGCGGCCAACCAGACGCTGCTCACGGCGCAGCAGCAGCTGTTCAAATCGGAAAAGCTGGCGGCCATTGGCCAGTTGGCTGCAGGCATCGCCCACGAGGTTAACAACCCGGTGGCGGTAATGCAGGGCAACCTCGAACTGATGCGCGAGCTGCTGGGTGAGGCCGCCGCGCCGGTAGCCGAGGAGTTCCGCCTGCTGAACGAGCAAGTGCAGCGTATCCGCCTGATCGTGGCCAAGTTGCTGCAGTATGCACGCCCCAGCGAATACGCAGGCTACCTGCAGCAAGTGCGGCCAGAGGAGGTTTTTCAGGATAGCCTGGTGCTGGTGAGTCACCAGCTGGGGCGCAGTCACGTAGCCGTGAGCAAGGATTGGCAAGCCGCGGGCGCCTTGCTGGTGAATCGCTACGAGCTGCAGCAGGTGCTGATCAACCTGCTGCTTAACGCGCTGCAGGCCATGCCGGATGGCGGCATGCTGGCGCTGGCCACGCAGGATTGCCCAGGGCGCGATGGCCAGGCGGGTGTGTTGTTGTCGGTATCGGATAGCGGGCCGGGTATCGCACCGGGTGACATGGCGCAGCTTTTTACGCCTTTCTTTACGCGCAAGGCGGACGGCAGTGGCCTGGGCTTGTGGGTGTGTCTGGGTCTGGTAGAGCGCTATGGCGGTGATATCCATGCGGCCAACCTGGAGGCCGGCGGCGCG
>JAIXTB010000265.1 GCA_027484385.1 Neisseriaceae bacterium
AGGCCAGCATCAATACCTCGGGCAGCGTCGCCGGTGGCGACGTGCTGCTGGCGCGTACCGGCAGCGGTGCTGCTGACATTACCGTGGGCGCCGCCATTAATAGCAACGGTAGCCAGGGCGGTAGCGTGACCCTGCACAACCCGGCCGGCAAGCTGCTGATCAATGGCCAGATCGACACCGACGGCGGCAGCCAGGGTGGCCGTATCCAGATGGCCAGCAGTGGTGACATCAGCCAGAGTGCTGCGCTGAAAGCCAGCGGCGGCGGTGCCGGCGCGTTGAAGGTCATCAGCGCGGGCCAGGTCACGCTGGAACACGCGGGTAACAATGTCGATACGCTGGCGGCCAGCCTGAGCGGCAGCGGCAAGGCGTTCAGCTACCTGGACGCAGACAGCCTGAGCGTGGGTAGCGTGCCTGCCCATGAAGGCCAGGCGGCCACCGCCGGCATCAGCAGTAACAACGCCGACATCACCCTGCGTAACCAGGCCGGTGACATCACCGTGGCGCAAGCCGTGGCGAGCCAGGGCGGCAAGGTGGTGCTGAACGCCGCACAGGACGCGCTGGTGAACGCCGGTGTGGCCACGAGCGCGGGCCAGGCCCAGCTGCAAGCCGGCCGCGATATCACCCTGGGTGCCGATGTACAAACCGCTGGCGGCAACGCCACGCTGAGTGCCGCGCGTAACCTGACCCAGCAGGCCGGTAGCCTGCTGGCCGGCAGCGGCCGTGCCACTGTGACCGTGGGCGGCGCCGCTACCCAGGCCGGGGTTGGCCGTATCGAGGCGGGTGAGCTGGCACTTAGCGCGGTGAACAACAGCAGCCTGCTGCAAGCCAACAATATCGGCACCCTGGCGGCCAACATCAGCAACGGCAGCCTGCAGCTACGCGATACCGATACCCTGCGTGTGGGCACGGTGGGCAGCCTTAGCGGTGTAACAAGCCATGCTGAACAGCACATCAGCGTAGACGGCGGTGACATCAACGTGGCGCAAGCCATGCAGGCCAACGGCGGCGCACTGACGCTGCTGGGCGGTACCGGTGCCATCAGCATCAACGCCGGCCTGACGGCGCAAGGCGGCGACCTGACCGTGCGCAGCACCAACGGTGCCATTGCACTGAACGGTGACGTGAACGCTGCAGGCCGCACAGCCACCTTGGCCGCAGGCGGTGCCAACGGCCAGCTGCAACTGGCGGCCAACGTCCGTGCCGATACGGTACTGCTGGATGCGGCGCAGGATATCCTGCAGCAGGGTTCGGGCAGCCTGTCGGCTACCCGCACCGAGATCAAGGCCGGTGGCAGCGCCCGTCTGGAAGGCAGCAATAACCTGGCCGGCATCCTGGCGGCGCGTACCGGTGGCCAGCTGCGCTACCAGGACGCGGGCGACCTGGCCGTGGGCACGGTGAACGGCAGTCAGGGTATCCAGGCTGGCGGCACCCTGTGGGTGCGCGCCAAGGGCAATGTCACGCTGGATCAAAGCGTTAGCGCGGCCGGTGGCGGCAATAACGCGCTGGTACTGGTGGCTGGCAAGCGCCTGCTGAACAATGCCGGCAGCAACGCCCTGCAGGCCAGCAATGGCCGCTGGCTGGCCTACGACGATAACCCGCTGCTGTTGCCAAACGGCTTGAACTACACCTTCCGCCGCCTGGCTACCCACTACGACCGCTACAACGAGTTCCAGGTGGCGGAGCAGGGTAACGGCTACCTCACCACGGCCGTGATCGGCTTTACCGAGCAGTACTCGCGCCTGAACGGCGGTGCGACCGAAGCGGCCGATGCTGGCGTGGGTGTGGCGCTGCCTGGCGGTGCCACCCGCAATCGCGTGCTGGAAGTGCCGGTTCAGCAGCCCGCATCGCTGTACGCAGCCGTGCTGAGCCGCCCGTCGCTGGCCAGCCCGCAGGTATCGGCCAACGGCCCGGTGATCCAGTCCAGCATGCCGCTGGTACTGCCGGTGCAGCCGGGGCGTGATTTCGTGGCCGCTTTCCGCGACCTGGTGGGCAATGCCACGATCGAGTCGGTACGCATGGCCGATGGCAGCGAGCTGCCCAACTGGCTGCTGGTCAACAGCAGTGACCAGACGCTGGCCGGCAGCTTCCCGAAAGACCTGAACACGGCTGTGAAGCTGCAGGTGCGCGTGATGGACGCGGGTAGCTCGGACATCTACCCGGTGGAACTCACCATCCTGCCGCGCGATCGTATGGCGAGCGTCGGCTACCGTTGAGCCTTCAGTGGTTTACAGCACGACAACCCCGGCTAGGCCGGGGTTTTTTCTGACAGGGCAAGGATGGGCATGAAATCCAATATCAGCCGTCTGCTACCGTACGGGCCTGCCATGGCCTGGTGGGGCGTGATGGTCTATCTGCTGTGGCTCAAGGCGGGCGGGCCGCCGTCGGCGATACCGCATTTTGACAAGGTAGGGCATTTTGCCCTGTTCGCGGCCTGGGCGGGCTTGTTGGCCGCACCGGCTTTGTGGCGCGGCCAGCCATTACGCCAGCTCATGCCAGCGGTGCTGTGTGCCTGCCTGCTGTGGGCCGCCGGCTCCGAGCTGGGGCAGGCGCTGTTTACCACGACACGCAGTGCCGAGGTGCTGGACGCCGTAGCCGACATGGCGGGTGCCTTGACCGGCGTCATGTTGGCCGCGCATGGCATCGCTCTGTGGCGTGCACGGGTGTAAACTGGGCGCCGTTTTCTCCTGCCGGGTATGAACGCCATGCCACTTAGCCTGCAACACCGCCGCCAGCAGCTGCTGGCCAGCCTGGGGGATGCCATCGCCGTGCTGCCTACCGCACCGCTGGTGATCCGCAATGCCGACGCGCATTACCCCTACCGCGCCGACAGCCATTTCCTGTATCTCACCGCGTTTGACGAGCCGGAAGCCGTGCTGGTGCTGGACGGCCGCCGTGGCAAGTCCATACTGTTTTGTCGCGATAAAAACCCGGACATGGAAATCTGGGACGGTTTCCGTTACGGCCCGGCAGCAGCGGCCGAAGCATTCGGTTTTGACGAGGCTTACAGCATCAGCGAGCTGGACACCCGCTTGCCCACGCTGCTGGAAAACGTCCCCGCCCTGTACTGGCCGGTGGGCAATGCCCAGATCGACGCCCGCGTGGCCGGCTGGCTGGCCAGCGTGCGCAGCCGCGCCCGCGCCGGGGTAGACGCCCCCGCGCAGTACGGCGACCTGCTGCCGCTGATCGACGACATGCGGCTGCGCAAGGACGAGCGCGAGCTGGCGGTGCTGCACCACGCCGGGCAAATCTCGGCCGAGGCGCATGTGCGCGCCATGCGTGCTACCCGCCCGGGTATGTACGAGTACGAAGTGGAAGCCGAGCTGCTGCACCACTTCATCCGCAACGGTGCGCGCTACCCGGCCTACGAAAGCATCGTCGCCGGCGGTGCCAACGCCTGCACGCTGCACTATGCGGCCAACAATGCGCGGCTGAACGACGGCGACTTGCTGCTGATCGACGCCGGTTGCGAGTTTCGCGGCTACGCCGGCGACATCACGCGTACTTTTCCGGTAAACGGGCGCTTTAGCGGCCCGCAGCGCGACCTGTACGACGTGGTGCTGGCCGCCGAGCTGGCCGCCATCGACACCATCGCTCCCGGCGTGGCGCTGAATGTGCCGGCCGACGCTGCGCTGCGCGTCCTGGTGCAGGGCATGCTGGATTACAAGCTGCTGCAGGGAACGGTGGACGGGGTGATCGAGTCTGGTGAATACCGCCGCTTTTACATGCACGGCATTGGCCATTTCATTGGCCTGGACGTACATGATGTGGGCCTGCGCAAGCCGGGTGGCCAGTGGCGCTGTTTTGAGCCAGGCATGTGCACCACCATCGAGCCGGGTTTGTACATTCGCCCGGACGATAGCGTACCGGCGGCGTATCACCATATCGGTATCCGTATCGAGGACAATGTGCAGGTGACGGCCACGGGCCACCATGTGTACACCGATGCGGCGCCCAAGCGTATCGACGATATCGAAGCCCTGATGCAGGCCTGACGCCTGCGCCAATGTGGAGGCCGCGTAGGCGGCAATAAAGCATGCAGAACATACCTCAGCATAGTGATGTGGTGATTGTGGGCGGTGGCCCGGTCGGTGCCCTGGCCGCCCTGCGGCTGGCACAGGCCGGCCGCCAGGTGGTGCTGATCGAGGCGCGCGCCGAGAACGAGCCGGTACGCGATGCCCGTGCGCTGGCGCTATCGTGGTATAGCCGCGAGCAGCTGGCGCTGGCGGGCGCCTGGCCGGACAGCCTGCCGGCCACGGTCATCGACACTGTACACGTATCGCAGCAGGGCGGTTTTGGCCGCACCGTGCTGCAGCATACCGACCTGGGCCTGCCGCACCTGGGTGTCGTCATCGACTATCCGGTGCTGACCGCGGCGCTGGCGCAAGCCTTGGCGGACTCTGGTGTGACCGTGTTGTGGCAAACCCGCGTCGAGCAGGCTCGTGCGCTGGCGCGCTACGCCACCGTCACACTGCGCCAGGCCGATGGTACGCAGGCCACGCTGACCAGCCGCCTGCTGGTGCTGGCCGAAGGCGGGGCGCTGGCGGAAAGCCTGCCGGGCATCCGCCGTCACGTGCACGACTACCAGCAAAGCGCTGTGCTGGCGCAGGTGGAAACCAGCCAGCCACATCAGCACCGTGCCTACGAACGCTTTGCCAGCGATGGCCCGTTTGCCCTGCTGCCGCACGGCGACAGCATGATGCTGGTGTGGACGCGTAGCCACGCCGACGCCGCCCGCCTGCGCGACGCCGACGACGCCGTGGTGCTGGCCGAGCTGCAGCAAGCGTTTGGCGAACGTCTGGGGCAATTCACCGCCGTGGGCCCGCGCGCGGTGTTCCCGCTGGCGCTGCGCCAGCTGAACCGGGTAACGTCCGGCCGCGTGGTGATGATAGGTAATGCCGCACAAACCATGCACCCGGTGGCCGCGCAGGGTTTCAATCTGGGCCTGCGCGATGCGGTAGGGTTGGTAGATGCAATAGCGGGCGCTGCTGACCCGGGTAACGCTGCCGTGCTGCGGCACTACAGTGCCAGCCGCCGGGTAGATAGCCACGCCGTGGTGGGTTTCACCCACGGTCTGATCCAGCTGTTTGACGGCCATCACCCGGTAGTGAAAGCGCTGCGCGGTGTGGGCATGTCGGCGGTCGACGCCGTGGCGCCGGCGCGGCGTGCCTTTGCCAGCCATCTGGTGTTTGGCGTGGGTGCGTAGCCTTTGCCGTTTTCCTGCGGCCAACCTTGGGTTAAGGTTGGCCGCAGCCATGTCAGAAAGCAGAAAATGAACGAGCAATACGATGTGCTGGTAGTGGGTGGCGGCCTGGTGGGCGCTGCCCTGGCGCTGGCACTGGACAAACAAGGCCGCCGCGTGGCGCTGGTAGAGGGGCAGGGCGAAGCGCTCGATGGCCTGCAAGACGGCTGGGATGCGCGCATTTATGCCATCAGCCCGGCCAACCGTGCCTTTCTGGATGGGCTGGGCGCCTGGCCGGACATGTCGCGCATCGGCACCATCGCCAGCATGGATGTGCGTGGCGACCAGGGCGGGCAGATTGCCTTTTCGGCGGCCGACGCCGGCGCCGCAGCGCTGGCCTGGATCGCCGAAAACCGCTGGGTGCTGGCCGCCATCTGGCAGCAGCTGCAGCACGCTAGCGGGGTAGAGGTCATTCGTGGCCAGCGCCCGCAGGCACTGTGGCAGGTGGCGCAGCACGCCGGCCTGGTGCTGGAAGACGGCCGCAAGCTGCAGGCGCAGCTGATCGTGGGGGCGGACGGGGCGAACTCCTGGGTGCGCCAGCAAAGCGGCATCGCGGCCAACATCAAACCCTATGGCCATAGCGGTGTGGTGGCCAACTTTGCCTGCGAAAAGCCGCATGGCGACATTGCGCGGCAGTGGTTCCTGGGCGATGGCATCCTGGCCTGGCTGCCCATGCCCGGCAACCGCATCAGCATGGTATGGTCTACCAGCCAGCCCGAGCCGCTGCTGGCGCTACCCGCCGCACGCCTGGCCGAGGTGGTGGCCGACGCCGGTGGCCATGCGCTGGGGCGCCTGGATGTGCTTACGCCAGCGGCGGCCTTCCCGCTGCGCCTGATAACGCCAGAGCAGGTGATTGCCGAGCGCGTGGCCTTGGTTGGCGACGCTGCCCATACCGTCCACCCGCTGGCCGGGCAGGGCGTGAACCTGGGCTTTCAGGATGCCGCCAGGTTGGCCGCAGCGCTGGCCGGCCAGGCCGATTGCGGCCAGTGGCTAGCGCTGCGCCGCTATGAACGAAGCCGCAAGGAGGCTGTCCGAACCATGCAACTCACCTGCGATGCCCTGTTTGGCCTGTTTCATGCCAAACAGACGCCTGGCCTGGCCTGGCTGCGCAATACCGGGCTGAACCTGACTAACCGCCTGCCGCTGATCAAGCGGCAGCTCGCCCGCCACGCCGTGGGTTTTTAACCGTATTCAAAGGATTACCATGTCATTCCGTCTTCGCCAGTTTGCGCTGGCCACCCTGATGTTGCCACTGATGGCCTGCAGTGCCTCGGCCGCCGAAGAAAGCGCCGACACCGTCAAGGCTGCCTTCAAAACCAAGTTTCCGCAGCACGAAGTCAGCACCGTACAGCCTGCGCCCGTGAGCGGCCTGTACGAGGTGGTGGTGAAAATGAAGCGTGGCGGGCGCGAAGAATTTACCGTGGTCTACGTGGATGGCAAGGTGGATCACCTCATCACCGGTGACCTGATCGACACCAAGACGCGCCGCAGCGTAACCGAAGCCCGTCTGGATGAGCTGAATAAAGTGGTGGTGGACTGGAAGAGCCTGCCGCTGGCCAAAGCCATCAAGGACGTACGCGGCAAGGGCGAGCGCAAGCTGGTGGTATTCTCCGACCCGGACTGCCCGTACTGCAAACAGCTGGAGCGCGAATCGCTGGCCAAGCTGGATAACGTTACCATCTACACCTTCCTGTACCCGCTAGCCCAGCTGCACCCGGATGCCGAGCGCAAATCGCGCCAGATCTGGTGCAGCAAAGACCCCGCGCAAACCTGGACCGCTTTCATGCGTAGCGGCACCGCACTGGCAGGTAAAGACAGCTGCCTCACGCCGCTGGCCGAGATTGCCGCATTGGGCGAAAAGCTGGGTATTACCGGCACGCCGGCGCTGATTTTCCCGAACGGCACACTGGTGCCGGGTGCCATTCCGCTGGCAGCCATAGAGGAAAATCTGGCCGCCAAGTAAGTCATGCATTTTTTGCCACAGAGCCAGGGCGAGCGGCTGCTGGCCAGTACCTTGCTGGCCGTGGCACTCCATCTGATAGTCTATTTGCTGCTGGATGGCTTGCCGCCTGCTAGCCAGAGTCAGCTTGGGCTGAGTGTGCGTCTGGCCAGCCCGCCGGCCCCGGCGCATGCGGTAGCACAAGACGTGCAGCGCCTGGTGGAGGCAGCCCCGGCGCTACCTGTGCCAGTGCAGGATGCGGCCAACCCTGAGCAGGCCAGCGAGGCCATGCCGGCTCGCCCGCTGGCATTGGCGCGCTATTACCCGGCCAACGAGCTGGATACGCTGGCCGAGCCGCTACAGCCCATCTTGCTACCCGATCTGGAGGACGAGCTGCCGCCAGACACGATACTGGATGTCTATATTGACTATCAGGGTGTCGTGCAGCGCGTGGTGCTACCGGAAGGGCTGGATGCGAACTTTGCCGCACAGGTCATGCAGCGTTTTCAAACCGCACGTTTTTCCCCTGCGCTGAAAGATGGCATGCCGGTAAACAGCTTCAAACGCATAGTGCTGCAGCCGGAAGACTTGTGAAACGATCGTTTCATGGTAAATTTGCTACAGCCAGTATCGATGGCGGCTAACAACACATGAACCGGTGGGCGCCAGACGCATCACCCAGAATAGAGAAGGAATCAATATGTCCGATTTGAAAGCACTGTTCGAACAAGCTCAGAAAGACGTGACCAGCCTGGCCGAGCGCCCGGACAACCAGACACTGCTGCAGTTGTATGCGCTGTTCAAACAAGCCACCGAAGGCGATGTGCAGGGTGAGCGCCCGGGCATGATGGACTTTATTAACCGTGCCAAATACGACGCATGGGGCAAGCTGCAAGGCCAAAATGCCGAGCAAGCTATGCAAGGTTATGTGGACGTTGTCAAACAACTGATGGCGTAAATGGTACTTTAATAAAAACTTCGCCTGATGACAGCTGACTTTGCCAGCGCTTCACGCCTATAATGCAAAGGGTTGGTTTCCAATCCTTTGCTTTTTTTTTCTGGAGTGTCTTATGAAGAAAAGCCTTATTGCTGCCATGATCCTGGCCGCTGCCGCGATGCCAACCTTTGCCCAGTCTGCTGCTGCAGTTTCTGGCGGTGCAACCGGTGGTACCGCTGGCGCAGCTGCCGGTACTGCTGGCGCAGCCGCTGCTGGTGCGGGCGCTGGTGTTGCAGGTCTGTCGGTTGGTACCCTTGCCACTATTGGCGCGGCTGTCGCTGGTATTGCTGCTGCGGCTTCCAGCAGCTCGACTACCACCCACCACTAAGCATTTGCTTGGTCGAAAGCTACCCCTGCCTGGCTCGGGTAGCTTTTTTTTGCCTTATTCCCGGATATCTCATGCGCCTGACCCCGATAGCTTTGTCTTTGTTGTGCTTGCCCTTTTATGCCATGGCAGTTCCCTCGCTTACTGGTCAGTCCGGTCTGATGAATATGCCGGATGGGCGGGTGGAAGTGGATGGCCAGTACGGGCTTGGGTATAGCTACGATAGCCCCTATAGCACCCTGTGGACCAATCTGACTTTTCTACCTTATTTGCAGATGAATGGACGTTTTGTCGGTATTCGGGGGACACCGGGTTTTACCGGTAAATATCAAGACAGCTATGGTAGTTATAAAGATAAAGTTATCGATTTAAAATTGCGTGTACTGGAGGAGGGGGCGATTCTGCCTGATCTTTCGGTGGGCAAAACAGATATATTGGGCACGGGTCTTTTTGCCGGGCATTATATAGCAGCCACCAAGCAGTTTGGCCGTTTTGATACTACCCTGGGTTATGGCTCGGGTCGTATCAATGGCGCATTCGGTGGTGTGCGTTGGTTGTTGCCCTATGGCGACGGCGGATGGGCACTGCTGGCCGAGTACGATGCCAACAATTACCAGAAGGATTTTCGTGCCAGCCAGACATTTGCCGGTAAGCGGCAGAATGGCCCGGTTTTGGGGGTGAGTTACCGTTGGGGGTGGTTGGGTGCCGAACTGGTAAGGAGCCGTACGCACAGTAGTATCAACACCTTTATCAGTATCCCTTTTAACGAACGCGAGTTTGTCCCCAAAATCTACGAACCTGCCGCTTATCAAGTGGTACGTTCGCGACCGGATGCACAGGCATGGCGCAGCGATCCGCAGCACCGGCTTGGCTTGCTCGACGCCTTGCACAAGCAGGACTACCGTGCAGTTTCACTGGCCTATCAAAATGGTGTGCTGCATCTGGATTTTACCAATACCCGTATCAGTGATATCGGTCGCGCGGTAGGGCGTGCCATCCGCACGGCGATGTACTTTGCACCGCTTGAAACGCGGGTTATCAAGCTGCGCGTTAATCGGCGTGATCTGGCGGTGGCCGATTATGAATTTTTCAACCTTCCGGTTCTGACGGCCTACCTCAACGGCCAGGCGACGCGCGCGCAACTGCGCGATGTTGCATTGGTCAGCCACGCAGACCCGGACAAGCGCCGGGAAGAGTTTGATGCACTCTCGGCCGAGCTGGATCAGGGCGTCGACCTGGGTCTGATCGCGAACGAAGACGGGCAAAGTATCCAGCTAAAAGGTCAGGATAAGCAGCTGAACCGCTTCAGTCTTGCGCCCAAGCTGGTGATGCATTTCAACGACCCTTCCGGCGCCTTGCGCTATGAGGTTAACGCCCAGGCTAGTGGCCAGTGGCGCCTCAGCCCGCGCAATTATGTAGATGGCGCGGTCACGTATAAGCTGTTCGAAAACGTCAGCAAACTGGATAACCCGTCTAACAGTTTATTGCCCCATGTGCGAACCGATATTGCCGAATACAAAAAGGGTAATCCACTGCGCCTGGGGCAGTTGACGTATACGCATCTGTTCCAGCCGGCACAGCGGTTATACGGCAAAGTATCGGCGGGTATGTTCGAAGAAATGTTTGGCGGGGTCGCGGGGCAATTGGTGTACTTCCCCCCGGCATCGCGCTGGATAGGTGAGCTGACTGCGGAGGCGGTACAACAACGCGATTATCAGGGCTGGTTCGGGCGGAAAGATTACAAAACCGTCACGGCTTTGGCTTCTCTGCATTACAAGCTGCCAGCCGGCATAACGTTGACCGGGCGCGCCGGGCGTTTTCTGGCCAAGGATAGCGGCGTGCGCATGGAAGTGAAGCGCCGCTTTAATAGTGGTATCGAGGCAGGGGCCTGGTACACCTATACGGATGGTAAGGACATTACTTCTCCAGGCTCGCCCAGCAGTCCTTATCATGATAAGGGCCTGTTCATGAGTATCCCGCTTAACAGTATGTTGGCCGTGGATACGCAGTCGACTGTCAATATGTCGATCTCGCCGTGGACGCGCGATGTGGGGCAGCAGGTAGAGGTGCCGCATAACCTGGTACGCGAGATGGCCGATGTCGAGCGGCAGTTGGCCGTGGGAGATTCGCTGGGCAGGCTGGGTGAGCGTGACGATGAGCCCCAGGGTGGTGATTTGCCAGACCCGGCGTGGTGGCCGAGTGCGTCCGGTGTGCGTATGCGGATGGACGATAGCCTGGCGGCATTGCCAGAGCTGGATTCGGCAGCGATGGCCACTGTCCTGGGTGTTTCTGCCGTAGCAGTGGCCAGTACGCGTGACAAGGCTACCTACAAGCAGCTGGCAAAGCATGGTGACAATCAGGTGGTGAAAGCCTGGGATGTTGCCGGGCGGGCCGCTCCGTTGCTGGCAGTGGGCGCGGCAGGGGCGGCCATGACTCTGGCTGATGACCCTGTACTGGTCAATACCGGCATCATCAGCTTACAATCCGCAGCGTTGGCGGGCGGTGCGTCCATGTTGGGCAAGCGTCTGATCAATCGGGCTCGTCCTGGCGAGTCTGGTTCTCATGTATGGCAGCAGTCTGCAAGTGGTGATCGCAGCTTCCCGTCCAACCATGCTGCTGTCACGATGGCAGCCATCACGCCATTCGCCGAAGAGTACAAACTGCCCTGGCTCTATGTGGCGGGTGGCATGGCTTCTGCAGGCCGGGTTGCAAAAGGAAAACACTGGCTCTCTGATGTTGTAGCGGGTGGATTGCTTGGTTACGGTGCAGGTTATACCCTGTGGAAAGGCCAGCGTAACACGCTGTTGGCACCATCCGTATCGATAGCAGACAAGGCCGTATCACTCAGTTTGACTCATCAATACTGATCATGTTGGCCGCGGCCCGATAAAACAAAACTGGTAGGACACAATGAACAAGAAGATTTGCTTGCTTGGCTTGATAGGGTTGGTGGCTACCGCACAGGCGGCCGATGATGTGGATGGTGCGCAAAGGTCAGGCGCCTCAGCCTCGCCCGTGCTGGCTAATCAGTCGGCCAAGCGTGACGGGATGACTGTTACCCAGGTAGTAGCGCCGATGCCGGTAGCAGCCGTGCTGCCCGAGTTTGCACGCTATGTGGCAGACAGCACGGGGGATCAGCTGCCGTTGTTTGGTGCTGCCTATTTTAGCCAGACGCCTTCGACCTTCGCACCGCTGCAGAATATGAATGTGCCCGACGATTACGTGATTGGTGCCGGGGATGATTTGCAGATTCGCGGTTGGGGCATGGTAGATATTGACCTGGTCAGCAAGGTAGATAGAACAGGTGCCATTTATATTCCCAGAGTGGGTAATGTCAGTGTTGCTGGCGTCAAGTTCAAGGACCTGCAAGGTTATCTGAAAAAGTCCATCAGCAAGATCTTCACCAATTTTGAACTGAGCGTTTCTTTGGCCCAAACCCGCGCGATTCAGGTGTTTGTGACGGGTTTTGCCCGGCAGCCGGGCAGCTATCAGCTTAGCTCCTTGAGTAGCGTAGTCAACGCCTTGTTTGCCGTTGGCGGCCCGGCGCCTGAGGGCTCGATGCGAAGGGTGGAAATCAAGCGTGGCGGTAAAACCGTAGCCACATTTGACTTGTATGCCTTTATTGCAGAGGGGAGCAAAGCAGGAGATGTTGCGCTACAGGATGGCGATATTATCCATATTCCTGCCATGGGCAACCTGGTTGCGATTGCAGGGCTGGTGAAGCAGCCTGCCATTTACGAAACACTGCCTAATGAAAGTGTCGCGACCCTGATCCGCCGCGCCGGTGGGGTGCAGCCGGTGGCAGAAACTAGCCGCCTGCAGATCGAAATGGTTGATAAAGGCTGGCTTAAACCACTGGAAAATACCCCTGATTATGCCGGTTTGAATGGTTTGTTACAGGCTACGGCGAAGCTGCCACTACGCCAAGGTGGTGTATACCGCCTGTCCAGCGTGGATGCTGCTGCTTTGAGAGCCAATGCTAGCCAGCACTATGTCAAAGTGGATGGCGAGGTTGTTAACCCGGGTGTGTACAAGCTTGGCAAGGGTGAGACGCTGCGCGAGTTGTTATCCCGTATCGGCGGGGTGAGCGACGATGCTTATTTGTACGGGATGGTATTTACGCGCCCCAGTATTCGTGACCAGCAACAGAAGGCTTTGGCAGAAGCGGTAGATCGTTTCGAGAAAGAGTCTGAAGCGACGGCAGCCTCCAAGTTGGCCGCGACTTCGCTGAGTGAGAATGCCTTGTCTATCCAGGCCGAGCTGGAGCGTAATCGCAAGCGGGCGCAGAGCATGCGTAAAGTACAGGCCATTGGCAGGGTGGCGCTGGAGTTCAGCAGCTACAAGCTCAAACTGAAGGATGTGCCTGACTTGCCGCTAGAAAATGGCGATGCAGTTTATGTGCCGCGCCAGCCTGGTACGGTCAATGTATTTGGTGCTGTTAACAATGCCACGGCCTTTATGTTCAAGGAAAATCGTCGTGTAAGCGACTATGTGGAACTTGCTGGTGGCGCTGGCCGGAACGCAGATACCGATGAGGTCTATGTCCTGAGGGCGGATGGTACCGCAGTGAGTCGTAGTGGGCTGGGCTGGTTCAGCTCTGTGAATGGTTACAAGATTTTCCCTGGTGACAGCATTATTGTGCCAGAGGCAATCGAACGTGGCGTCAGCACGACGCAAAGTCTGAAAGAGTGGACCAGCATCCTTTACCAGTTTGGTTTGGGTGCCGCCGGTTTGAAAGTGCTTAAAGACTAATGCGTATAACAGTGCAAGTTAAATAACAGGACTGCCATGAATAATAATCAAGATGATATGAATGATCTGGACGGCGAGATTGATCTGAAGGCGCTGATATTACAGTTGTGGCAAGGGCGCAATACCATTCTGGCGGCCACGTTTGTTTGCGGTTCCATTGCGCTGGCAACGAGTTTAGCTATCCGGCCAACGTTTACGGCATCTGCGAGTATCCTGCCGCCACAGCAGCAAACTAGCGGTCTGTCAGCCGCGCTGGGGTCTTTGGGCGCCATGGCCGGGGTAGCAACCGGTGGCGCTTTGAAAAACCCTAATGACTTGTACGTTGCGATGATGAAGAGTCAGACAGTTGCTGACAGGTTGATCAAGCAGTTTGATCTGCAAGGGCGCTACGAGCAGGAAACATTGTCGTCCACGCGTAAAGTGTTGGAGGCTGCCGTGATGATCAGCTCGGCAAAATCAGGGCTCATCGAGATCAATGTCGATGACCATGACCCGCAGTTTGCGGCCAACCTGGCTAACGCCTACGTGGCTGAGCTAAAACGGCTCAATCAGCATTTGGCGGTAACAGATGCTGCCAAGCGTCGTGTATTTTTTGAGAAGCAACTGCAAGATGTCAAACAGAGCCTGGCCAAGGCTGAGCTGGGTCTCGAAGCACTGCAAAAGAAAACAGGGCTGGTGCTTCCGGAGGGGCAGGTCAGTATTGTTCTGAAGACAGTGGCTGAGCTGAAGGCAAAGATTGCGGCAAAAGAAGTCGAGATCGTGGCTATGCGCAGTTTCGCCACGGACAAAAATCCTGATTTCGTTCGTGCCCAGGATGCGCTGGACGCCATGAAGCAGCAGCTGGCGCAGCTGGATGAAAAGGGCGGTGAGGGTAGCCTCTCTGTGGGGGCCAAGAGTCTGCCACAAGATGGCTTGGCGTATGTTCGTGCTGTGCGCGATGTTAAATATAACGAAACACTACTGGAATTGATGGCCAAACAGTACGAACTGGCTCGGGTGGAAGAGGGGCGAGACAGCTCCATGATTCAGGTGCTGGACGTGGCAACCGCGCCGGACCAGAAATCCAAACCAAAGCGTTCGTTGATTGTTGCCTCCGGTCTTTTGCTGGGCTTGATGCTTGGTGTGCTGACTGTGTTTGCACGCCCATATGTTGCGAAGCTTCGCGCCGGTCAGTAACGGTGTGTATGGCGAACCTGAGTGTCAATCCAGCTTTGTCGCGATACGAATCCGTTTTTTTGCCTGGACTTTCTGATTGTAAGTGAATGGAAATCTACTTGTTTTTTTCAAGTCTTGTGTGCTCTCTGGTGGTGGGGATGTTGATCATTCGCTACCAGCATCTGCATGCGCGTTTTTCGCTGGATCACGACCTGGCGGGCGTGCAGAAATTCCATGTCACACCTACGCCCCGGATTGGTGGGGTGCCGGTATTTAGTGGTTTCATCGCCGGCGCTGTGGTCTATGGCTTGCAGTCGGACTTTGCGGAAATTGGTTTGTTGCTTCTTGCTGCGCTACCCGTATTTGTCGCGGGTTTGCTTGAAGACCTCACCAAGCGAGTCAGCCCCATGGTGCGTTTGCTGGCCGCATTTTTGTCGGCGGGTCTGGGGGTGGTCTTGCTCAATGCGGTGCTGGTGCGTTTGGGCTTGCCCTTGATTGATGGGCTACTAGTGGCGTATCCCGTGCTGGCTGTACTGGTCACCGTTTTTGCTGTGGGGGGGGTATGTCATTCGGTCAATATCATTGATGGTTACAATGGTTTGATGGGTGGTGTGAGTGTGCTGGCCTCGCTTGCTTTTGCCTATGTTTCGTACCAGCTGGGCGACATGCTGCTCTTTGCTGTATCGCTGTCTTTGGTGGCCGCTTTATTGGGCTTTCTTGTGTGGAACTTCCCGCGGGGGCTGATTTTTGCGGGGGATGCGGGGGCTTATTTTGTCGGTTTCATCCTGGCGGAATTGGCGGTGTTGCTGGTGGCCCGCCACCCGCAAACATTATCCCCGTGGTTTCCTTTACTGGTATTGATTTATCCGATTTTCGAGACGGTTTTTACCATTTTGCGGCGGCGCCAGCGCAAGATGGCAGCTGGTCTGCCTGATAGCATGCATTTTCACCAGGTGGTGTACAAACGCCTGGTGCGCTGGATGATCGGTAGGCGCAATGCGAAACATTTGCTTAAGCGCAATAGTATGACCGCGCCTTACCTGTGGGCCATGGCGTTGCTTACTGTTTCTCCCGCCATGCTGTTTTGGCAGTATGAATGGGTGTTGCAACTATTCTGCGTGCTGTTTATTGCGACTTATGTCTGGTTATACCGTCGTATCGTACGGTTCCGCTCTCCGCGTTGGCTGGTTTACCGCAAGGTTGCCAAAGAGAAAGATCCCTTGCCGCAGTACGATTGATTCATGTCTGGTTGTAGCAATAAAAAAGCCGCCATCGGCGGCTTTTTTCATTGCGTTGCTTATGCTTTGACAATGTTGGCAGTGGGGCTAAGGTATTTGCCCCGGCTATCCACCACCAGCTGGGCATGCTGGCGGATCATGTCGTAGTCGAATTTGTCGTGGTCGGTGGCCAGTAATACGCAATCGTATGCTGCCAGGCTCTCGGCCGACAGGGCGACGCTGCTCAGCTCGAAATGGTGCTCGCGCATTTTGGGGAATACCGGTACGTGCGGGTCGCTGTAGCTGATTTCTGCACCCAGGTCGCGCAGTTTTTCCATCAGGAACACCGACGGGCTTTCGCGCATGTCGTCTACGTTTTTCTTGTAGGCGATACCCAGAACCAGAATCTTGCTGCCGTTGATGGCTTTCTTGCGTTCGTTCAGCGCCGAGGCAATCTTGCTGACGACATAGTCTGGCATGGACGAATTGACTTCGCCGGCCAGCTCGATAAAGCGGGTATGAACACCGTACTCGCGGGCTTTCCAGGTCAGGTAGAACGGGTCGATAGGGATGCAGTGGCCACCCAGCCCCGGGCCGGGGTAGTAGGGCACAAAGCCGAATGGCTTGGTAGCAGCGGCGCGGATCACTTCGTGAATGTCGATGCCCATTTTGTCGGCCACGATCTTCATCTCGTTGACCAGGCCGATGTTGACTGCGCGGTGGATGTTTTCCAGCAGTTTGGTCATCTCGGCGGCACGGGTACTGGATACCGGCACCACTTTGTCGATTACCGCACCGTACAGTGCTACGCCGATCTCCTGGCATGCTTCGGTAATGCCACCGCATACTTTGGGGATGGTACGGGTGGTGAAGTTCGGGTTGCCCGGGTCTTCGCGTTCGGGCGAGAACACCAGGAAGGCATCCTGGCCTACCTTGAAACCACGTGATTCGATGCGTGGCAGCAGCTCTTCGTCGGTGGTGCCCGGGTAGGTAGTGGATTCCAGCGACACCAGATGGCCGGCACGCAGGTGCGGTACTAGGCTATCGATGGTATTCAGGACGAAAGACAGATCCGGTTCGCGGTATTTGTTTAGCGGGGTCGGTACGCACAGGATCAGCGCATCTGCCTCTGGTGCGCGGCTGAAGTCGGTGGTGGCTTCAAAACCGGCAGCACGGGCGCTGGCGATACTGTCGGCGCTGATGTGTTCGATATAGCTTTTGCCCGCGTGCAGGGCATCGACTTTGCTCTGGTCGATATCAAAGCCCAGTACCTTGTAGCCGACTTCGGCAAAGCGCAGCATCAGCGGCAGGCCGACATAGCCCAGGCCGACAATGCCGATGACGGCAGATTTGTCTGCAATGCGGTTCAGAAACGCGTTTTTCACAAAGTGTCTTCCATTAATCAATAAGCGGCGCTGCAGGGTGGGGCTGCCGCGAATGGCTGGTATTTTACGCCAAAACACGCAGCACAGCAGGCTGTGCTTGTTGCGGCCTGTATAAAGCAAAAAGCCCTGCCGGCCATGTGGCGGGCAGGGCTTTCATCAGGCTGACTTACAGGGCAGGCATGCTGAAGCCCTGAATGTCGGCGGCTTTAACCAGCGAGCTCAGGTATTCGTGCATGGCCTGGCGACCAGCCATTTCATTCAGGTACTGCTGCAGGCGCGGGAATACATCGGCAAACGCCAGCTGGCCGCCTTCGGCGCGCTGTTTTACCTGGATGATGTGGTAGCCAAACTGGGTTTCTACCAGGGTCGGGGTGATCTGGCCGGCTTCGGTGCTGAATACCGCTTGTTCGAATTCCGGCACCATCTGGCCGCGGCCAAACTGGCCCAGGTCGCCACCTTGTTTGCCGCTAGGGCAGGTGGAGTGCTCGGCTGCCAAGGCGGCAAAGCTGTCCGGGTTGGCTTGTACTTGTTCCAGAACGCCTTGTGCTTTGGCTTTGGCCAGCGATGCGGCCAACTCGTCGCCCTGGCCCAGCGGGAACAGGATGTGGCTGGCTACCGCGCTTTCGCCTTGCTTGAAGTATTGCGGGTTGGCGTCGTAGTACGCCTGGCAGGCGGCTTCGTCCGCCGGGGTGAAGCTCAGTTCCTGGTCCAGCAGGGCGCCGATGGCCTGGCCTTCGTTGGCCGTGTCAAAACCACTCTCGCTGGCTTTTTGCAGCAGCAGCTGGTGCAGCACCAGCTGTTGAACGGCGGCGTCGCGCGGGCTGGCGGTGTCTTCGTGGTTTGCCTGCTCGGCCTGCACCATGGCTTCGGTGATTTCTACGCCGTTTACGGTAATGGACATGTCGGTTTCCTGTGGAGAGTTGGTCTTTTGCTGCCGGCTATCTGGCGCAATAGGGCAGTGTATGAGGGCAGTTTCCGTAATATCAATAGCCGGATTATGGATTTGTGTGTGAAAAATCCATCTGGTGGGCCAGGGGGCAGACGCCGCTGTCTGGCTGCGGTACAGTGCCGGCTGTTTGTCACTTTCTCGGGTGGCCAGGCTGCCATGCTTCCTATTATTACTGCTCGCTTGCGTCTGCGTGAGTTTGTGCTCGGCGATGCGCCTTTTGTCTTGCAACTGCTGAATGACCCGGACTTTATCCGCTTTATTGCCGACAAGCAGGTCCGCAGCCTGGAGCAGGCGCAGCAATACCTCATCGATGGCCCCGTGGCCAGTTATGCGGCCAACGGTTTTGGCCTGTGGTGCGTGGAGCGCCTGTGCGATAGCCAGCCTGTGGGGATGTGCGGCCTGATACGGCGTCATAACGTGCCTGATGTGGATGTAGGCTACGCCTTCATGCCTGCGGCGCGTGGCTACGGTTATGCCGTAGAAGCGGCGGCGGCGGCGCGGGCTTACGGCTTGGGAGAGCTGGGCTTGTCGCGGGTGGTGGGCTTTATCGACCCGGCCAACCTGGCCTCGGCCCGCGTGCTGCGGGCTATCGGTTTGCAGTCGCAGGGGCTGGTGGCGTTTCCTGGCGTGGAAGGTGATACCGAATTATTTGCCTGAGCTGTCATGCAGCTCAGGGTTGGCCGCAGCCGCATGGAATACCGGCAACGAGCAAATGCTCTATTTTGTTGGATTTTATCGAGTTGCTTGGGCGATAATGCCGGCCATCTAAATGGAGAGATGTGTAATGCGTTGTCTGGATGATTTCCGTCTGCACCTTGCGGGCAAGGACCTGGTGCCCATCATGCAGGGTGGCATGGGTGTGGATATTTCTACTGCAGCCTTGGCGCTGGAAGTGGCCCGTCTGGGCGGTATCGGCCACATTTCCGATGCCATGCTGCCTACCGTGGCAGACCGTCGCTATGACACAAAATACGTCAAGAACAAGCTCAAACAGTACAAGTTCAACGTAGAAAACGCCGACAAGTCGGTGGTGAAGTTTGATCTGGACGAGGTGGCCGAATCGACCCGCCTGCACGTCGAGGCCACCATGAAAGCTAAGCAGGGTGATGGGCTGATTTTTATCAACTGCATGGAAAAGCTCACCATGAACGCCCCCAAGGACACGTTGCGTGTGCGCATGCGTGCCGCCATGGACGCCGGCATTGATGGCATTACCTTGGCTGCCGGCCTGCACCTGGGGTCCTTTGCCCTGATCGAAGACCACCCGCGTTTCCACGAGGTACAGCTGGGGATCATCGTGTCCTCGCTGCGTGCCCTGCAGCTGTTCCTGAAGAAAACCGCCCGCACCAAGCGCTTGCCGGACTATATCGTGATCGAAGGCCCGCTGGCTGGCGGCCACTTGGGCTTTGGCATGGACTGGCAGGATTACCACCTGGAAACCATCCTGGTAGAAATCCGCGACTGGATGCAGGCCGAAGGCCTGAGCATTCCGCTGATTGCTGCCGGTGGTGTGTTTACCGGTGCCGACGCAGTACGCATGCTGGAGCTGGGTGCACAGGGTGTGCAGGTGGCCACCCGCTTTACCGTGACGCACGAATGCGGCCTGCCGGACAAGATCAAGCAGGAATACTTCCGCGCCAGCGAAGAGGATATCGAGGTCAACCAGCTGTCGCCTACCGGCTACCCGATGCGCATGATCAAGCAGTGCCCGGCCATTGGCGATGGCATTCGCCCCAACTGCGAAGCCTACGGCTACCTGCTGGATGCCAGCGGCAGTTGCCAGTATATCGAGGCGTATAACCGCGCCGTGGCGGCCCACCCGGGCGAGCGCCGGGTGAAGGTAATGGACAAAACCTGCCTGTGTACCCACATGCGCAATTTCGATTGCTGGACCTGTGGCCACTACACCTACCGCCTCAAGGACACCACGCACCGCCTGGCGGATGGCAGCTACCAGGTGCTCAGCGCCGAGCACGTGTTCCGCGACTACCAGTTCAGCACGGAAGGTGTGGCCCTGCCTGCGTTGGCCGGCTAAATAGAACACGGTGTCAGAAACGATAAAAGGTTGGCCGCAGCGGCCAACCTTTTGTTTTGATGGTGTCGTATGCGCTCAGGCTAGCGCTTTGTACAGGTTCCAGATCGACAAGCCACTGATCAGCAAGCCTACCACTGTCATCAGGGCGCGTGCCGGCAGGTAGCGCGTGGTCCATGCGGCCAGCGGGGCAGCGACCATGCCGCCGATCACCAGGCCGGCAATCAGCTCCAGCTGCTCGAATACGCCGATAAACACCGCAAACGACGCGGCACCAGCTACCGACAGGAAAAACTCGGCCGCATTCACCGAGCCAATCACCGTACGCGGTGCGCCGCCACGTCCGATCAGCGAGGTTGTCACCACCGGGCCCCAGCCGCCGCCGCCGATAGAGTCCAGTGCGCCGCCCAGAAACGCCAGCGGAGCGATGCGTTTGGGCTGGCCGCGATCCGCCAGCTGTTGGCGTGCTTTCAGCAGGATATAGATGCCCATCAGCAACAGATAAGCCGACACCACCGGCTTGATGATGCTCACATCGACAAAGGCCAGCACCGCTGCGCCTGCTACGCCGCCCAGCACGCCGGGTATCACGAGGCGCTTGAATAGCTGGCGGTCGATATTGCCGAATTTCAAATGCGCCAGGCCGGAGGCACCGGTCGTGAAAATCTCGGCCAGATGAATGCCGGCGCTGGCCGCCGCGGGCGGTACGCCAGCCGACATCAGTGCGGTATTGGCAGTCACGCCGTAGGCCATGCCCAAGGCGCCATCGATAATCTGTGCCATAAAGCCAATGGCAATGAACGTCCAGAACAACGGGTCGCTGGTCCAGCCGCTGGTGGCCTGTAGTGCTTGGCGGGCAGTGTCACCCAGGTGCAGGGTGCCGGCCAAGTGAAGCAAGGCGGCGCTGGCCAGTACGGCCATGAGCGAGTAGGTAGTCCAGTGGCGGCGCAATCGGTGCAGCATGGTAGGGCTCCGGGTAAGGTTGGCCGCAGTGTAGAGCCTGTCTTTATTGCCCCAAAGCTTGATTTCTGATGTTCTTAGCAGGTTTTTTCATAAAGCAGGCCATGGTGTTGTGCCCGCGGGCTGGTAATGCCGGGCGGCAGTGCTAGAATCCGCTCATTCTCGACTTAGCTTGGTACCCGTGCATGACCCCGATGATGTCGCTGTTTGTCAGCAAATTCCTGTTTGTGGCGGCCGCCCTGCTGCCCATCATCAACCCGCCCGGTCTGGTGCCTTTTTTCATTTCGCTTACTGCGCACAATAGCCAGCCGCAGCGTGCGTTTCTGGCACGTCGCATCGCGATTTACTGCTTTCTGCTGTTGTTGGGCAGCATGTATATCGGTGGTTTTGTGCTGAGCTTTTTTGGTGTGTCGCTGCCAGTTGTACAGCTGTCCGGTGGCCTGCTGATTACCTTTGCCGCCTGGCGCATGCTGAACGATGCACCGGCAGAGGCCTCGCCGGGCGTAGAGAAAATAGAAAACCGCGAAGTGCTGAAGCAGCGGGCGTTCTACCCGCTGACCTTTCCGCTGACAGTTGGCCCCGGTTCCATCTCGGTGGCCATTACCGTGGGCGCGTCGCTGAGCAGTGCAGGCCGTGGTCTGGAAAAATTTGCCGTGGCCCCGCTGGCGGCGGTGGCGGCGGTGGCGGCCATCAGCGTGCTGACCTGGTGGTGCCTGACCCACGCCGACAAGCTGATGCGCTATCTGGGCCGAACAGGCTCGGTCGTGTTTCTGCGCCTCACGGCCTTCATCTTGCTGTGCCTGGGGGTGCAGATCATCTGGGAAGGCTTCTCTGGTCTGGTGGAGCCGCTGTTGAAAACCATCGGCAAATAAACACGGCCGCGGATGGTGGCTGCACAAAGGGGGCGCGGCCCCCTTTTTTCATGCTGCGTGCCGGCTAGCGCGTATCTCGCGCCATTTCATGGCCAGAATGATGGACGACAGCAGTAGCGTCATGCCATTGGCTAGCACAATGGGCAGCGCGCCCAGCAGCAAGCCGTAGGCCAGCCAGGCGGCTACGCCCGCGACCAGCATCAGGTACATGGTGAACGAAATGCTGCGCGTGTCGCCGGTGCGCAGGGTGCGGATCACTTGTGGCAAAAAGCTTGTGGTGGTGAGAAAGGCGGCAATATAGCCCAGCAGGTCGGTAGTCATGGTGGTAGCAGTGCGGCATGGCAAGGGTAGAACCGATACTATCCCTGTATCGGGCAAAACATGCACGCAGTGTTTTGCCGATAAAACTGCAATGCCCCGACAGCGCGCACATATCCCGTTACAATGACGCCTCGCAAAAAAACGGGGTATGTATGTTCACGCTGGCTTTCCTGTGCGTCTTTGCTTTTCTGGCCGGCTTGATCGATGCCGCGGTTGGCGGTGGTGGGCTTATCCAGATACCGGCGCTATTCAATGCGCTGCCGCAGGTGTCGGTGGCGACGCTATTTGGTACCAATAAAATGTCATCGGCGGTGGGTACCGTGTTTGCTGCACGTTCCTACCTGAAGCGCGTCACCATTCCATGGCGTCTGGTGTTGCCGGCTGCGGCGGCTGCCTTTGCCATGTCGTTTGCCGGTGCCGCCGCAGTGAGCTATATCCCGGCGCACTATATGCGCCCGCTGGTGCTGGTGCTGTTGATCGTGATGGCGGTGTACACCTTCCGCAAAAAACAGCTGGGTGCCACGCACGCGCCGGTGGCAATAGGCCGGCGCGAGATGCTGGTGGGCCTGGCCATTGGCGGCGGCATCGGTTTTTACGATGGCCT
>JAIXTB010000163.1 GCA_027484385.1 Neisseriaceae bacterium
AAGTCGAACGCTTCGTTAGAGGCCAGTACATAGGGGGCGTAATGCTCAAAACTATTGTGTACGGTGCGGTCGTTGGTGCTGACCAGCAGTTCGGTGGCGGTTTGCCCGGTCTGGGTAAGCTGCTGTATCCGCTGCGTCAGATGCTCCAGTTGCAGCGTGGCTTGAGTCAGTTGCTGCTTGCGGTAGGCATTCTGGTTTTCGCGTTCTTGCAGCACGGTGGCCAGCAACCAGATACCCAGCGCCAGCACGATGCTGCCTAGCCAGGTGAGCCGGGTTTTCTGGTTGGGTATCATGGCGCAGCCACCAGGCGCAGCGTATCAGCCTGTTGCCAGGTTCTGGTACAGCTGGGTGAACTCCTGCGCCAGCTTGTGCTTCGGGTCCAGGTAGACCATGGGCAGGCTGCGCTCGTGCGATTCACGGATTTTTACCGATGCCGACAGCGGTGGCGACAGTACCGGGTGACCTTCGTCGCGCAAGGCTTGCACCATACGGGCTGGCAGGCTGGCACGCGGCTGGTACTGGTTCACGATGATGCCTTCTATCTGTAGCTCGGGGTTGTGGTCGGCACGGATCTCTGCAGCGCTGTCCAGCAGCCCCAGCAGGGCGTGGCGCGAGAAGGTATCGCAGTCGAAAGGGATCAGGCAGCGTTGCGCGGCAATCAGGGCCGAGCGGGTGTAGAAGTTCAGCGCAGGGGGGGTGTCTATCCAGATTTCGTCGTAGCTGGTGTTCAGCTGCAGCAGCACCTCGCGCAGTTTGAACATCTTGTAGCGCGCCTCCAGCTTGACCATCAGCTCGGTCAGCTCCGGGTGGGACGCCAGCAGGTCCAGGCCCGCATGCGCAGTCGGGGTGATGAATTCTGCCGGGGCTTTTTCAAACATGCTGATGGTTAGCATCTGGTTGAAAAAGCCGGCCGCATTACCCGCCGGTGGGGTGTGGCTGCCGGTCAGGTAGTGGCTGGCGTTCCCTTGCGGGTCCAGGTCGATAAGCAACACCCGTTTTCCCGCTTTTGCGGCGGCTGCCGCCAGGTTGACGGTAATGGTGGATTTGCCCACCCCGCCTTTCTGATTGAATACCACACGACGCATGATCACCCTTTACATAGAAGCGGTTACCGCCTGACACGGGGTTGGCCGCAAGTTTGCCAGCTAGCCTGTTTTGCCAGGGGTATTAGCCCTGTTGTTTGCATACATAGTCTACTTGCTGGAAACCAGCCGACTGGCGAACCACCGGCATGGCACGAATTTCGTTGTCATTATAGGTGCGGTTAATGATTTCCCGGCCATTATCATCTAGCAAAATCATGCGGGTCAGGCGGAATGTGGCGGCGGCGCAGTCTACTTCCCAGTGGTTTATCGACTGTTTGTGGCGCGGCGTATTCAGGAAGTTTTCTTTTTTGGGGTTGAAGATGGTTTTGCGGTCGCGAAACTGCACCAGAGTGCCCCTGCGTTGCAGGCTCAGCTTGTCGACTTCGTGCAGGATATTCCCGTTGGGCGTCACCCCCATGATCACCCATTCAGCGTTGGGAATGGCCACCGGTTTGCCCGCAGGGGCAGGCTGGCCGGTCACGCCGCCTGCACTTGGCCGCGGGACGGGAGAGGCAGGGCGGGGTGCTGTGGCACAGCCTGCCAGGACGCTGGCAAGCAAGAGGGCGGGAATCAGGTATGGCTTCATGGTGTGGCTCGCTGGGCAATAAATGACAAGAAGTCTCGCACACTCGCTGGTAAAGCCAAAGTGGCGGGAACTTGGCTGCTGTGCGGTATTCGAAGCTTTCGAGTGCCATCGCGCTTCATTGTTTCACTTTGTCTCCAGGTATTTATTGTGCGCGGCCATCCTCGGGTGGCCGCTTTTTTTGCGTACAATGGCGGTCTTCTAGCAGGAACGCCGATGCAGGACGCACTTAACCTACTCCAGAACACCTTTGGCTACCCCGCCTTTCGCGGCATGCAGGCCGATATCATCGACCACGTGTCGCAGGGCGGCCATGCGCTGGTACTCATGCCTACCGGTGGCGGCAAAAGCTTGTGTTTCCAGATTCCTGCCCTGCTGCGGCCGGGCGTGGCGGTGGTGGTCTCCCCGCTGATCGCCCTGATGCAGGACCAGGTCGCCGCCCTGCGTGAAGCCGGGGTAAAAGCCGCCTGCCTGAACTCGGCCACCAGCCAGGACGATGCACGCGATATCGCCTACGCGGCCCGCTATGGCGACCTGGACTTGCTGTACGTAGCACCAGAGCGCTTGCTTAGCCCGCGCTTTCTCGACTTTCTGGCCAGCCTGCCGCAAATCAGCCTGTTCGCCATAGACGAAGCGCATTGCGTCAGCCAGTGGGGCCATGACTTCCGCCCCGAATACCAGCAGCTGGGTGTGTTGTTCCAGCGTTGGCCGCAGGTGCCGCGCATCGCGCTGACCGCCACCGCCGACGCGGAAACCCGCGCCGACATGCTGCACTTCCTGCAGCTACAAGATGCACGCCAGTTTGTTACCAGCTTCGACCGGCCCAACCTGTTTTATCAGGTAGTCGAAAAAGACAGCGCCAAGAAGCAGTTGCTCGCCTTTATAGAAAACGACTACCCCGGCGCTTCCGGTATTGTGTATTGCCTGTCGCGCAAACGTGTGGACGATACCGCACAGTGGCTATGCGAAAACGGCATCCGTGCCTTGCCTTACCACGCCGGCATGAGCCATGCCGAGCGCGAGGCCAACCAGCGTGCCTTCCTGCGCGAAGACGGCCTGGTCATGGTGGCCACCATTGCTTTTGGTATGGGAATCGATAAGCCAGACGTGCGCTTTGTCGCCCATATCGACCTGCCCAAAAGCCCGGAAAACTTCTATCAGGAATCCGGCCGTGCCGGCCGCGACGGCCTGCCGTCTACCAGCTGGCTATGCTACGGCCTGAACGATATGGTGCAGCTGACACAGATGATCGAGTCCGGCGACAGCCCGGAACAGCAAAAGCAGGTAGAGCTCAGCAAGCTCGACGCCATGCTGGGTTACTGCGAAACCGCCAGCTGCCGCCGCCAGCAAATCCTGGGCTACTTTGGCGAAGCCTCCCAGCCCTGCGGCCAGTGCGACAACTGCCAGCGCCCGCCCACCACCTTCGATGCCACCGTGCAGGTACAAAAGCTGCTGTCCTGCATTTATCGTGTTGGCCAGCGCTTTGCCGCCAGCCACGTGATCGATGTCTTGCTGGGGCGGCCCAACGCCAGCGTCACCCACTTTGGCCACGACAAGCTGTCCACCTTTGGCATTGGCCGCGAGCTGAACCAGAAAGGCTGGCGCTCCATCATTCGCCAGCTGGTAGCGCGCAAGCTGCTGGTCGTCGATATCGTGCGCGGCCAATCCTTACTGCTCACCGATGCTTGCCGCCCGCTGCTCAAAGGCCAGGAAACCATCGCACTGCGCCCGCTGGCCGACGACAAAAAACGCCAGAGCGTGCACGCCGAACGCTGGCTGCGTACCGAGCGCGAAGAACGACTGTGGCAAGCGCTGCGCCGCTGGCGTAAAGCCATGGCCGACGAACATAACGTGCCAGCCTATGCTGTGTTTTCCGACAAGAGCCTGCAAGAGCTGGTCCTGCAAAAGCCGCAAAGCCTGGCCGCCCTGCGCAAGATTTACGGCTTGGGCGAGCTGAAAGTGGCACGTTATGGCCAGCCACTACTGGAAATCCTGCAAGACGCGCTGGCAAATTAAGCCCGCCGGCCTGCGCATGGCATTGCTGCACCTGCGCAGTTACAATAGCGCGACATCAAATTTCGGAGAAACGTCATGCCCGTGAATCTCAAGCCCATCGATAATGCTCAGCTGGCTCCCATTGCCGGTCTGGATCTGGCCTATGCCGAAGCCGGTATCAAAAAGCCTGGTCGCAAAGATGTGCTGGTCATTCGTATCGATAAAGGCAATACCGTAGCGGGCGTCTTCACCCAAAACCGCTTCTGCGCCGCCCCGGTACAGATCTGCAAACAGAACCTGGACGCCGGCGTGCAAATCCGCGCCCTGGTGGTAAATACCGGCAATGCCAACGCCGGAACCGGCGAAAGCGGCCGCCAGCACGCGCGTGACGTGTGTGCTGCACTGGCCGCGGAGCTAGGCTGCCAGCCCGAGCAAATCCTGCCGTTTTCCACCGGCGTTATCCTGGAGCCACTGCCAGTCGACAAAATCATCACGGCCCTGCCAACCCGCCAGCCCGCCACCTGGGCCGATGCAGCAGAAGCCATCATGACCACTGACGTGGCACCGAAAGCCACCAGCCGCAGCATCCAGATCGACGGTCAGACCGTCAACATCACCGGTATCGCCAAAGGCGCCGGCATGATTCACCCTAATATGGCCACCATGCTGGGCTTCATCGCCACCGACGCACCCGTTACCCGCCCGGTACTGACCCAGCTGGTAAAAGAGGTGGCCGACCTTAGCTTCAACAGCATCACCATCGATGGCGACACGTCCACCAACGATAGCTTCATCCTGATCTCCACCGGCCAGAGCAGCGCACCGCGTATCGACAGCGTGACGCATCCGGCCTACGAACAGCTGAAGGCCGCACTGCTGGAAGTGTCCATCGAGCTGGCACAAGCCATCGTCCGCGATGGCGAAGGCGCCACCAAATTCATCACCGTACAAGTAGAAGGTGGCCGTACCGTCGCCGAGTGCAAAGCAGTTGGCTACGCCATCGGCCGTTCGCCACTGGTGAAAACCGCCTTCTTCGCTTCCGACCCGAACCTGGGCCGCCTGTTGGCCGCCATCGGTTACGCCGGCATTCACGATCTGGATGGAGACCGCCTGGAAGTGTACCTGG
>JAIXTB010000283.1 GCA_027484385.1 Neisseriaceae bacterium
GAAGCGCTTCTCGATGTCGGTGTTGCCGTAGTCGAAGATCTGGCTGAGGAAGGCATACAGCCGCACATAGGCGCCCATATCGCCCTTGAACAGCTGCAGCGCGTCCATCACGTCTTTGGCAGCCTGTGCAGCCTTCTCATCCTGCTGCGCCAGCGCTTGGGCACGGTCGAGGTGCGCCTGCTTGTAGCGCTTCAGCAGCTTGTCTGCCACCGGGAAGATGGCCGCAGACAGCTCGTTCTGTTTGGCGTTGGGCTTCAGCTCCACCTCGGCCACGCGGTTGACGTCGAAGTCGTCGTAGTAGCCCGCTGCATCCAGCTTGGCGCGCAGATCGTAGACCAGGTTGGGGTCGGTGCAGGCTTCCAGCTCGGCGGTTTCGTAGTAGGTCTTGAACGCCGCCAGGATGGCAGGTGGCTCGTTGACGAAGTCCAGGATGTAGGTAGTGTCCTTGCCCGGGTGTGCCCGGTTCAGCCGCGACAGCGTCTGCACCGCCTGGATGCCGCCCAGCATCTTGTCCACATACATGCCGCACAGCAGCGGCTGGTCGAAACCGGTCTGGAACTTGTTGGCCACCAACAGCAGGTGGTAGTCCGGCTCGGCAAAGGCTTCGCGGATGTCGCGGCCCTTGAGGCCCGAGTTGAGGTCGCGGCTAGCTTCGGTCACCGGCTCGGGGAAGCTATCGCTATCGTCCACCTCGCCCGAGAACGCCACCAGGCAGCCCAGGCCGTAGCCCTGGCGCTGGATATAGCCGGTGATGGCCTTCTGCCAGCGCACTGCCTCTTTGCGGCTGCCTACCACCACCATGGCCTTGGCCTTGCCACCCAGCAGCGGCTGCACATTGTCGCGGTAGTGCTCCACCACCACCTGCACCTTCTGCGCGATGTTGTAGGGGTGCAGGCGCACCCACTGCATGATGCCTTTCATCGCCTCGCTGCGTTCTACCTGGGTGTCGTCCCACTCCTTGCCGTCGTGAGCCAGCTTGAACGCCAGCTTGTAGCTGGTGTAGTTCTTCAGCACGTCGAGGATGAAGCCTTCCTCGATGGCCTGGCGCATGGAATACACATGGAAGGGCTGCGGCAGGCCGTTGTCGTCCTTGCGGCCGAACAGCTCCAGCGTCTTGCCCTTGGGCGTGGCGGTAAAGGCCACGTAGGTCAGGCCGTCACTACCGGCACGGGCGGCCATCTGCGCGGCCAACATGTCTTCGCTGCTGATCTCGCCACCGTCGGCTAGCTCGGCGATTTCCTCGGCCGACAGCAGCTGTTTGAGCTTGGACGCCGCCTCGCCGGTTTGCGAGCTGTGCGCCTCGTCGGCGATCACGGCAAAGCGTTTGCCCTCGGTGGCGGCCAGCTCCTGCACCGCCTTCAGCGCAAACGGGAAGGTCTGGATAGTGCAGACGATGATCTTCTTGCCGTCCTTCAGCGCCTGGCCCAGCTCGGCGCTCTTGCTACCGCCCTCGCCCTTGATGGTGGCCACCACGCCGGTGGTGCGCTCAAAGCTGAAGATGGCCTCCTGCAGCTGGCTATCCAGCACGGTGCGGTCGGACACCACCAATACGCTGTCGAACAGCTTCACGTTGGCCGCATCGTGCAGGTCGGCCAGAAAGTGGGCGCTCCAGGCAATCGAGTTGGTCTTGCCGGAGCCGGCCGAATGCTGCACCAGATAGCGCTGGCCAGGGCCGTGCTGCAACACGTCCGCCACCAGGCGGCGGGTAGCGTCCAGCTGGTGGTAACGCGGGAAGATCACCCCCACCGGCTGCTGCTTGTCGTTGCGCTTGCCAATCAGGTAGCGGCCCAGAATCTGCAGCCAGCTGTCGCGCTGCCACACCTCTTCCCACAGATAGGCAGTAGCTGCGCCGTGCTTGCTGGGTTCGTTGCCGGCACCACCGCCATTGCCACGGTTAAACGGCAGGAACACGCTGGCACTGCCGGCCAGCCGCGTGCACATGCGCACCTCGGTGTGGCTGACGGCAAAGTGCACCAGCGCCCCGCCGGGGAAGGTCAGCAGCGGCTCAGGCAGCCCGCCCTTCGGCGCCGGGTCGCGGTCGGCGCGGTATTGGTCCACCGCGTCGTCCACGCTCTGGGTAAAGTCGGATTTCAGCTCGGCCGTGGCCACTGCCAGGCCGTTGACGAACAGCACCAGGTCCACCGCGTCGTGCGGGTGGTTGGGCGAATGGCGCACCTGGCGCACCACGCGCAGACGGTTGGCCGCATAACGCTGCGCCAGCTGTTCGTTAAAAGCCAGCGCCGGCTTGAACTGCACCAGCGACAGCGGCGCCTTCAGGCCCATCAGCTCCACCCCGTTACGCAACACGTCCAGCGTGCCGCGCTCGCCAAGGTTCTTGCGCAGCCGCTCGGCCAGCACCTTGGCCGCCTGTGCACCGTGGTTCTTTTCCAGCCGCGCCCAGGCGTCGGCCTGGGTGGCTTGCAGCCAGGTCACCAGATCGGGCAGATACAGGCCGTATTGGCGGTCGTAGTTGGACGCATCGCCGTCGGCATACAGCCAGCCGTTGGCGGCGAGGTGTTCGCAGATGGCGGTCTCGAAGTGGTGTTCCTGGTGCAGGTTACTCATACGCGTCTTCAGTGAAAGAGGTTGGCCGCAAGGTTGTAGCCTTAACGGCTACGATTGCAGCTGATTCGGCTGCATTAGCTGTGCTGTCTGCCAGTCGCCATAGGTTTGTTTGGTGCCGGCCAGCAGCCACGACTTGCGGCCATTATCGGAACGGCCTAGCACCACGGCAGAGGCGGCACTGGGGCTGCTGAAAGCGTAATCGCAGCTGAACTGCAGCAGCTCGGCATCGGCAGCTACCAGCACGCCCTGCCGTTGCAGCTGCTGGTGCAGCTTCTGGTAACCACTACCCTCCTGCTGCAGGCTCCATGTGCTTCGGGCCAGCGACCCGCGCAGCACTACAAACTCGTCGTCCTGCTCCAGCGCTTGCGCTGCAATGCCCAGCTTGGGCGCGTGCAGCTCGAAATGCGGCATGGCTTGCGGTGGCAGGCCCGCGGCCTGGGCATTGGTCTCGCGCAGCAAATCCAGCCCCAGCACCGGCAAGACCAGCTTGATCTGTTCGATGAAATACAGCATGTCGGCCTGATCGGCCTCCGGCAGCACGCCGTATTCGCTCTGCGTGCCCTTCTGGTTTTCCAGCGGAATACGGTGCGCGGCCAGCGCCTGGCTGATCAGCCGGCTTTCCACAAACCGCAAGTGGCCTTTGGTCAGGTTAGCGTCCTTGCTGCTGATCACGTAGGCTTTGTCCCAGAAGTCCTTGCCGCCTTTGCCATCTGGGCTTTCCGGTTTGGCATGCGCCTTCAGCCGCTCGCCCAGGTTTTCGGTCTCGCCGATATAGGCCTGCGGCCCGCTACCATCCAGCGCCTCGCCTACCAGCACATACAGGCCAGGGCGGGCGGCCTCTGGCCTGGCCAGCAGCTCGGCCAGCCGCGAGCGCGGCGCGCTGATCACGTGGCCGGTCCAGTTGATGATCTCGGCGGTGATGATGCCGCCCGGCGTGCCGTCGGCCAGAAACAGCTTGATGGATTTGCCTTGGCTCATACGGCTAGCCTTTCAGAATGATGTGCTGGGATTACAGAACCAACGCCATGTGCGAGCTATTCGGAACGGGAAGAACCCAAGTCATAACCCCACATGAATAGCGCAGCCTCCAGGGCACGCAAGTTGTCGCCAAAACCTGTTCCACCCGCTTTTGCTAGGGCGGCATCAAGCACCCAGCTGGCGCGCTGGTTCCACTTGGCGTGCTGAGATGCGCCAATCAATGCAGGGAAGCGCAAATCGGCTACGGACGGATTGCGCACCTTTTTCAAGCCAGCATTGGCCGCTTCTTTTGCCGCAAGACAAGGGAAGGCAAGCTGCGCCGGCACTTGCTGTAAGCCGGTTTCCTGGCACCACTTCACAACAAACCATGCCAATGCTGCAGCCACACGGCTGTCATAGATGATGAAACGGCTGCACAGTAAGGAATAGACCTTGGTCATGCCTGCGTTAAAACGATGGATAGGCTTCAGCACGGCGTCGGCATCATCTTGTAAGTCGAGAATGTCACGAACACCAGAGATGTGAGCTGCCAGTCCATCTACGTTCTCGCTCAACCACTTTGCATTGCCGTTCATCACCCCGCCCCAGCCCATTACAGCCGTAGACCAGGTGCGGGCGGCCTCGTCATCACCCACAGCCAATGCCTGCTGCAGGTGGCCGGTAATGTGATCCAGTGCAGCCTGATTCTGAGCCAGGCTGGTGCCCTGCCATAACTTGCCATCACCGTCGTGAAACTTGAAGCGCCAGTCATACTGCTGCATGGCCGCACCCAAGCCATCGAATGTGTATGCCTTACCGCGGGCAGTTTTATATGCATGAGCGTATGTCGGCTTGGAGAGCTGCAAAGCAAACCACTCGACAAATGCGCTGACAGCCGGAAGTTGCAGAAAGTCACTTTTATGCATATGCGCTCCAAAAAATTGCCATGCTACGCCATTTGCGAAAGCAAGCCTATCCGTTGCACGTTGATACCGCAGGGCGTGCCGTCTTCATGACAGCGCCGCATGCACGCCCTCATGCAGCTCACCGAGATACAGCGGGTGCAGGTTGGCGATGAACTGCACCACGGTCTGGCTGAGCGTGCTCATCGTGCCAGCTCCGCCAGCACCTGCTGCAAACGGGGGCTAAGGGTGACGCGCTCGTGCCGGTTGAAGGTGATGGAGGTCGTTTTGCCGTTTTTCCGCCGTGCCCTTACCCCCAGATTGGGCTCCCGCTTGGCAAGACGGCGGAAAAACACTTCCAGCGGCAGGTGCGCTTTTTCATGTTTGAAGTAAACGCAATACACACCGTCACGCATACCAACCCACGGGTGCACCACCTCGGGTTGATCTTTGGTCAGGTAAGCAATATCAGGTAGCGATCCAGCAACGACCCAGCTATCAAAACGGCCCATGCGGCCAACCTTCCTAAAAAAGAATCTGGTGATACTGCTCGGCGCAGCGGTGGCACAGCTCAGGGCTGAGCATGTGGCCACGGGCGTAGCGCCGGCCGCAGGTCTTGCACACACCAAAAAAGCGGCGCTGCATCAGCACACGGCGGCGGGCGCGGTAGCAGTCTGCCGCACTGCTGGCGGCAGGCAGCCACGCTACCGGCAGCCAGTCCAGCTGTGGCTGGTGGCTGGTCGGCCAGCTGATCACCCCTACCTCGATCTGCACGCCGTCGACCAGCACTTGGGCGCGGGTCAGCCCGTCGAACAGTGCCTGCTCGTCGGGGCGCAGCGCACGGGCGTAGCCTGGCGGTGGCTTGCTCATGCGGCCAACCCTGACGACAGCCGCTGGCCGGCAACGCCGACGGATGCGATGCGGGGTGGGCAAGGCCGCAGGCCGACAGCCCGCCAGCGCCCACCCATCATGCGGCCAAGCCTCGCACGTCGATCTTGCCGGTGACTGCGGCGGAGATCAGGGCGGCGCGGCGTTCTTGCAGCAGACTTATGGCATTTTTAGATTTTTCTACAAGTGAATCTAGTCTTCTTAACTCACCATCAAGATAATTCGATATCGCAACTTGATCCTCCATCGGCGGAATAACCACCGGGAGATTTTTCAATATCGGAACACTAATATTGACCTGAGCCGTCCCCCAACCTTCTAGCTGAAAATATCTAACAGCTGGTGCGCTATTCATCCAATAGCAATAGTAAGAAGAGTGCTGACCAGGCAATAGTGTAGTAATTAACATTGTGAAACATTGGCATTTATCCAGCTCAGAAGGAACCACTGCAGTCACGCCTGCATTTCCAGTCCTAACCGTTACCAAATCTCCAGCCGATATCAGCTTTGATCCTCGTTCGGCTGCAAATTCTGGAGCAATATAAAGAAGCTCACCTATCAGACGACCTGCCCGAACATTTGTTGAGCGCAAGATAGGAACTCCCGATTCCCTGTATGCATGTGTCGCGGCTTCTGCAATTCCAACAACGATTCGCTCCGCTACACGTGAAAGAATTCCCGTTGACCAATGAGCTGGCACCTTGCCCAGCCACGGCACGCCGGAGTCTTTCAGGGGCACGTTCGGGTCAAGGCCGCGGGTGACGGCACGGGAAATGGTGGACTGGCGCTTCTCGGCCAGCAGCGCGATCAGCTTTTCCTGCTCGGCAATCAGCGCGTCGATCTTGGCGGTTTCTCGGTCTAGGAAGGTGGCAATAGCAACTTTCTCATGAAAAGATGGAACTGGAGCTTTAATTGCACCAAGATCGCCTTTCGTAACATGAACCATGCCAATGATGCCTGTCGCTTGATCTTCAACATGAGCGGTCACCGCTTTCAGGCACCAATAAAGCCATTTACTATCGCCATGTAGCGGGCGGACTTTAAAAATATGCTGATTTAGAAAAAAGTGCCCTGGCATTTTCCATAAAAAAGGGCCAAAAGATGTGCCTCTATTGCCAGACCAGCCAAAAAGAAGATCACCTTCCTCCACATGATGCCTCTCATCAACAGAGCCATCAAAAAAATTGAAATTCAAACTGCCATTCAAATTTTCAATTCTAATAATAGGCACCCCAGACTCACTCCACGAATCCGGCTTAAAAACACAACCATTAACAAAATCAGCTAAATATTTCAGCGGTGAGATGCTCCATGACTTTGGCACATCGCCAATCCAACTCACTCCGCTTTCTTGGTAATCAGAGTATTTGAGCAAGCTCATTCCGCCAGCTCCCCCAGCATGGCCATGATGTTGGCCGCAACAGTCTTCAGCTCGGCATCAATGGCGTGCAGCTCACGCGGCGGCTCGAACACGTAGAAGTGGCGGTTGAACGGGATCTCGTAACCGACTTTCGATTTGTCGTGGTCTATCCACGCGTCCGGCGCGTGCGGTAGCACTTCGCGCTCGAAGTAGGCCTGGATGTCCTCGCCCAGCGGCACGTTTTCGGTGTCGCGCAGCGCACTGTCCGGCTGCGGCTTGCCCTTTTGCTTGCCCTTCTGGCCCAGCACGATGTTGCCGGCTTCATCCCGCTGCGGGCGCTCGATGGTGAGCGTGGTGTAGCCGAATTCCTGGTTGCGGAACACGCGGGCGATGGGCACGCGCTTGACGCTGCCGCCGGCCGGCACCGCAGGGGCGGCGTCGGTGCTGGTAAGCAAGCTGCGGCCAACCTCGGTGCCTGCGGCGTCCAGCACGGTGACCATGTCGGCTTCGGCAAAGTCGCCGAACAGGCGGGTAACGTCGTCGATGTAGCTGTCGGCCATTTCCTTGCGCTTGCTGCCCAGGCTTTTGCGCATCTTCTGCCAGAAGCTGCTGGCGTCGATCAGCTGCACCCAGCCTTTGCGGTCGTCGGCTTTCTTGTTGGATAGCACCCACACGTAGGTGGCGATGCCGGTGTTGTAGAACATGTCGGTGGGTAGGCCGATGATGGCTTCTACCAGGTCGCTTTCCAGCAGGTAGCGGCGGATTTCCGATTCACCGGAGCCGGCGCCGCCGGTGAACAGCGGCGAGCCGTTGAGCACGATGCCAAAGCGGCTGCCGCCCTCTACCGCCGGGCGCATTTTGCTGACCAGGTGCAGCAGGAACAGCATGGAGCCGTCGGACACGCGCGGCAGGCCGGGGCCGAAGCGGCCGTCGAAGCCTTTTTGCTCGTGCTCCTGGCGCACGGCTTTTTCTACCTTTTTCCATTCCACGCCAAACGGCGGGTTGGACAGCATGTAGTCGAACCGGCGGTGGGCGTGGCCGTCGTCGGACAGCGTGTTGCCGGCCACGATATTGCCCACGTCCTGGCCCTTGATCAGCATGTCGGCCTTGCAGATGGCGTAGCTTTCGTCGTTCAGCTCCTGGCCATACAGCGTTAGCCGTGCCTGCGGGTTGTGCTGGTGCAGGAACTCGCCGGCCACACTGAGCATGCCGCCAGTGCCGGCGGTGGGGTCATACAGCGTGCGCACGGCGGCGTTGCCGGCGGTGAGCACGTCGCTGTCTTCGATGAACAGCAGGTTCACCATCAGGCGGATGACTTCACGCGGGGTGAAGTGCTCCCCTGCGGTTTCGTTGGAGATTTCGGCAAACTTGCGGATCAGCTCCTCGAACACCAAACCCATCTGGGCGTTGTCTACCGCGGCCGGGTGCAGGTCGATGGCGGCGAACTTTTCACACACCAGATACAGCAGGCCGGCTTTGTGCAGGCGTTCGATCTGGGTGTAGAAGTCGAAGCGCTCGAAGATGTCGCGCACGCTGTCGGAAAACGCCTGGATGTAGGCAAACAGGTTTTCGCGCAGGTGGTCCTGGTCGCCCATCAGCTTGGGCAGGTCCAGCGGCGAGGTGTTGCAGAAGGTTTGCCCGGCCTTGCGCAGCAAGAAGGGCTCGGGGTTGATGCCCAGCGCCTGCTTGGCGGCCAACTCGGCCAGCACAGCGGGCTTGCTTTCTTCCAGCACGCAGTCCAGGCGGCGCAGCACAGTAAAGGGCAGGATGACCTTGCCGTATTCGGATTGTTTGTAGTCGCCGCGCAGCAAATCGGCGACGGACCAGATAAAGGCGGACAGGGCTTGATGGTTCATGGGTGCTTCCGGGCTGACTGCGGCATGAAATCAGTCAGCAATGAATGACTGTTGAATGGCAGCGATTATAGGTTTGACGCGGCAGTTTGTGACATGAAATCTACATAGCGCGCTGCAACGGTGCCCGGAAAGGACTGGCAGCGCCGCAGACATCGTTTTAACAAGCAATGGATAGCATGGGCGACAGGTTGGCTAAGACTTCGGTGTTGGCGCCTTGGGGTGAGGTTCGCTAGCGGAGTGAGGTGCCAAACGCATGGATACGTATGGGAATGGATGTGCAGCGATTTGCACCGCTTGTGATTGATTGCACAGCAGAAAGGGCTGTCGATTCGACGGCTGCCAGCATATAGCTGACAGGCGGTGGTGCGGGCCGAGTGTGGGCGGGGCTGAATGGCTCAGCCGGTGATGGTAGCAACGATGCGCTACCAGGGCGGCGACTCAGGTTTTGTCTTTGTCTTTGGCTGGCGGGTTAATCGGCTTGAACAGACGCTCCACCCAATTGAGCTTGGTGACGCCGTAGATACCGATGATGGCCACCACATTGACCCCGACGGCCAACCAGAACAAAAAGTCTTGTGCCGAAGAGGTGCAAGCAGGCGGCTGACTGGCTACAGCTGAAGCCGACGCTGCGATAGGCATCAGCATGGATAAGATTTTCTTCATTACCCTCTTCCTCTCTATACCGGACTGATTAGTGAACCGGCTGCGCTATTCACGGCAGACCACGAACAAGAGCCGATGAAGGCGACGCTATACAAGCTGGCGGGCATATACAAGCACCCGTCTGGCTATATTCAGGCGCTGGCCCGGTGATATTCAGTCAGCACTGATTGATTTATTACTGACCATGCTGTCATCTGAATGGCGGCGAGTGAAACAAACCGCATCCGGCAGCTGCTGATCGGATATGGCTGGGCATGAATAAGTCTGCGCGTATGTGATTGATGTCGAGTGTGATGAATTGCTGAAAAGCTGGGTGCAACATATCAGCCGCAACTGACTTTGGTGGCGGTGTGGCTAAAAGCACAAAGTGTTCGTGACTCGGCAAGTGGGGATGACCTGACAGCTGTGCAGGCCACCACGACAAGACAGAGCCTGCCTGTAACGATCACCATGCGTCTATCCAGCCACCCACACTGCGCTGCCGGTAGCGGCCGAGAGCCCAACCCACCGCACCACAACACGCGCCTGGCACCACCCCTCACAAAAGCCCCATAAACGGCCACTGGCAAGCCTTGCAGCGCATACCGCACCTACACGCGCCCTGACAGAGAAAACGCTTCAGAAGCCCAGGAAACGCCCTTACTGCACGCTCCTTGCTGCATACCGACACGATGGGCATCAAGCTGCCCTCTGCACACTCTGCCTCTGGATGTTCCGGAATGGCTACAGCACTGCTTACCGATAGCCGAACCTGTATTTGCATACGGCATGACCAGAACAGGAATCTGGAAAGGATGACACCGGCACAGGCCAGACGAAGGCAGCAATGGATAGATAGGTGCGCTGGATGCCTAAGACTTCCCCTTTCCTGCCACGGTAGAAGAAACCCGCTTTCCCTCGAAGACAACAGCACAAGCACAGACCCTGACGCCCCTTCCCGAAACGGTATTCCAAAAGAAGAAAACCAAACCAACGAGAACAACAACACCATAGAGACACCCAAGACTGAAGAAGAGCCCCGGAAGGTGATTGAAGGCTTTTAAGAAGAGAAAGGAAGGAGAAGAGGAAGCGCTTGTCTCCAAAGAACAGGGAAGAAGAGGTAGTGAAACATTACCTGTAACAGAGGGGGTTTCACCCCTTCAGATATGTCATCAATGACTGACATATAGTTAGTAACCCGCCATGCCCCCTCATACACCCTGTCCACACCACCCCTATCCGACAAGCCCCTACCGGCTAAAAGCCTTGCCAGGCAAGGAAAGTTGCTCTATATGCCAGCCCATTCAGACAATGCAAAAGTCATCCAGCACCTGAGACAGATGAACACTTTATTGCCATAAATCACGCCTTGCTGACTGCATGCAACTCCCGCCCCAGCCGCTTCAGCGCGTTGCGAAAGCGGGTGTTCAACCGGGCATCCGCAGGGGTCAGGTGCTTGCGCGGCTTGATGTTCCGGCCTGTCTTTTTGCGCATCCAGTCACGGTAGCTGTTCACCTCCGCAGCAGTCATCGGCTGACGAGCAGCACCACACAGAATAGTGCGCTGACCACCCGGTAAATGCTGCGCTAGTGGCAAACGCTGTGCAAAGAACTTCGTCGCTGCGGTGGGCTGCCATGCTTCCCAGCCAGCCCA
Source organism: Neisseriaceae bacterium (assembly GCA_027484385.1). Classification (GTDB taxonomy): domain Bacteria; phylum Pseudomonadota; class Gammaproteobacteria; order Burkholderiales; family Chromobacteriaceae; genus Vogesella. Next base: position 10,824 of record JAIXTB010000283.1, read on the forward strand.
ATCCTTGACCTGGTCAAGCCCAATCTCTGCCAACGCCTCGCCCTGGATGCAGACTTCAAAGCGCGCACGGTGCTCGTGAGCCGGCAAGGGCTTTGGCAGACCGTTTTCTTGGCCATCCGTGCACTTCCAGTAGAGTCGCAGCGAAAAGGGCGATACTTGATTGCCGTAGCGCTTATCCGGTCTCTGATTGCCTACGCAGATCGTTGCCCCGGCCAGCAACGATGCAATCACACTCTCTGCTGTTGACAAGAAACCGTTGTCAAGCAAAGGCTTCCCGGATGCTGTGCGGGATCGCAAAGAAACGGCACGCACAGGGGTGTGAGACATGATGGCCGCGTTGTTGATCAGCATGTCCGCGATAAACAGCAAGGCTTGCTCCTTCGGCCCCCACACGTCCATTGCCAGCTCCAGATAACTGACCCGCATGGACTGACTCAAGCATGGCCCCAACTGCGCCCTGGCCACGGCATGGCTGGGGTAGTCCGTGATCTTGCGGACGATAGGCTCGGGCTTGTTGTGCTGCGTAAAGGCAAACTTCACGACATCGATGCACGGCTTGAGCTCAAGCACCGGCTGCCGCCAAAGCGCAACCGCCTCCGGGCACTCCGGCCACGGCTCCGCTGCGCCTTCAGAAGGCTTATAGGCGCAACTGGCACGCCACGCCCCCACCACCCTAGCCGGCCAGCCTACGGTGCGATCAGACAGGCTTACAGGCCGTGGAAATGCACCTTTATCCATCATCCGATACAGCGTTGCCCGGGACAGCCCAAGCAGAGCACAGGTTTCTTGGATACGCAGGATCTGCTGGTTCATGACTCCACCTTTCATGACACGTCGTGTGACGTTGTGAGAAAAGTGGCATTGAAACAGTCAGCACTGACTAGATCACGACACCGAAAAAAGATTTTCCGATGTCGTGCTAGCGCGAAGAATCATCCAGTAGATTGGGATGCGCACGCAGATAACGCTTGATGGTTCGACTATCAAGGTCGGTGGCGATGAACTGCTCGAACAGGGCAAGATGACGCTGCGGCGCAACGCCGACAAACCTCTGGCCGTGCTGTGGATGGGCATGCCGGCTCTGCCAGGCCTGACGCACTTCTTGCTGCCTAAGAACCGTCTCTGCAGATCGCTTCCGGTTCCGGTTGGCTAGCTTGATCTTCTCGGTAGCCGCAACGGCACGCAGCGCAGAGTCCATCTCTGCCGCGGCATCCTCGGCCAGGGCATGCAGTAGTGCCATGAACAAGGGGCTGGGCGTGCCCTCTTCTATGCTCTGGATACCCTGTTTCAGCAAGCGGGCTACCGCTGGGGTTGATTCCGACAGATCTTCTCCCCTCTCCTCACGCTCTTGCAGAATGTCTGCGATACGATCGTCGTGCCACTCTACCGAGTTCCGGTATGCAGCGTTTTCCATCGCCCGATATTCATCTTCCGGCAACATAGTTTCACGCACTTCAGGCAACTTCACTATCATCTTGATTAAAATTCAACCGCATCAGATTACTGCAAAACCCCAGCCAAGATAAATTATCCGAAGCACAGATCAGCATGCGAAGTCATATTATCAGTCACAAACTACTGATTTCATATCTTCACATAACCAGAAGCGACGAAACATGATCGCCAATTACTTCCCTAGCGGGGTAAGGCATGAACCAGACTCCGTTTGCAGAATAAGTCGGAAACGCTGAAAGAATGAAAAAATGAAGAGAAAACAAGGGGAGAAAAAACCTTGAGGACATTGCGAACGCAATAGGTTTTTTTGTGATACTTGAACTTAAAAACTTTTGTTATTGCTAGTGATACTCTTGGTGCTCTAGGTGGGAAGCACGTAACTCTCCCAAGGCGCTGCACCAGTATGAAGCAGAACCTTGGTTGATTGCTTCTTGGTCACCTAGATGATTCTCTAGTCTGGGTCCCAAGCTTTCAAGCCATGATTATGTCGGGAATGTGTTTGCTGAAAGCTCCGCACACAAACACACCCTCAGTGCAGCGGCTCATGGCACCATGCATAACGCATGGCAAACCCTACCGCTGGGTGTCAGCACGCCCTTCTCACCCACCCCATGCAATGCAATGCATGAAGCTACTACTCCGGCCCGAACGTTCTTGTAGATAACCGATAATGCCGAAGAGGCATGTAAAAACAACATGCATCGCCGGATTATACTTTGTCAGCAGTGACTGTCAAACATGGACCAAGCAGCCAGGCTGAAACCAGAAAAGTAGGCCTGCGGATATCTGACGATGCTTGTCTTTGCCCCATAAACGCCGCCTGAGCGCACTTCAACACCACACAGCACCCAACCCATAGACAGCGGTGCAAAACCCTCTAAAAATGGCTTAAAACCGCCAAAAACAAGGACTGCGGCCCTACAAGCCATACCGACCTTTACAAGGGCGCAGTCGGCAGGGTGCGTCTCCCCTGATGCCGGTGCATTCCCTCCCCGACCGGACGTCAGAGATGTGTCATTCCTTGCTATCGGCCACCTGCCTCTGGCATTTGCCTTTCAAGAATTCGCATGCAGATTCATGATAAATCCTCATGCCAATTCAAAATTCAGCTAGTGTATTTCACATGGCAGATTGCCGAATTCATGAAACCGTTGCTGAAATTAGAAATTAGTCATGCCACATGCAGCCAAGCGCTGTGCAACGACGGACACCCTTCTCCGCCTACCGTAACCTGCTACCGTCCACGACTCTGTAAGCGTTTTTCAGAAAACGTAGTAGTATTTAATCGTTTCCACAGCGCTCTAATCGAAAATCATGCCACGCATCGGGTATCAATGGCTGTCCCAAACCTATGACGTGCACCCCGTGCACCCGTTCGTAGTGCAAAGCGAGATCGGCCGCACCCGTTCAACGTCGATGCGCGATGGCATCCGCAGTGAGGTCTACCCAGAGAACTATCGCCCAGTGCCAACCCTGCCGGGGCATCTGACCTTTGCCTTCAAGCATGAGGGGGTGCATCTTGAGTTCCTGGTGCGGCTTTATCGGCTACCGCAGGTGCGAACCGAACTGGAGCGGTGGATTCAGAACGAACCAACCGGCGCCTACGCTCGACGCGCTTGCTTTTTGTATGAATGGTTGATGCCCGAGACATTGAACGTTGCCGGCGTCTCCAAGGGCAACTACATCGATGCGCTTGATCCGGAGCGGTTTATTACCTGCCGCCCAGTGAATAACCCGCGATGGCGTGTGCGGGATAACCTGCCCGGTTCGCGTGAGTTCTGCCCGGTTGTCTGGCGCACGGATGAGGTGCTACAAGCGGAAAGCTACGACATTCCAGCGCAGCTTGCGCAGCTGGAGGCGGACTACGGCATCGACCTGATCCTGCGCAGCACGGTATGGCTGACCGTAAAGGAAAGTCGCGCCAGTTTTCAGATAGAGCGAGTACAAGGCCAGGAGGATCGGATTCGCCGCTTTGCTGCGGTGATGGAAAGGGAGTGCGGACTGCATGAAAACCCATTCGCCCCAGAAACACTCTCGGCTCTGCAGCATGGCATCCTCGGCACTTCGGCCTTGCGCTATGGTCTGCGGAAGTCTCCTGTATTTGTTGGTCACGTCGCTCGCTATCAGCAGGTAGTGGACTACATCGGCCCTCATTGGCTTGAGGCAGAAGCAATGCTGGGCGGGCTGTCCGCTTTTCTCAACCGCAGCGCTGGTGTTGCTGCGGTGGTGCGTGCAGCCATCGCCTCTTTTGGCTTCGTTTACGTGCACCCGATGGCTGATGGCAATGGCCGAATCTCACGCTTCCTGATCAATGATGTATTGCGCAGGGATGGCATTCTGCCGGCACCGATGATCTTGCCGGTATCAGCCACCATTACCCACAGCACCTATAACCGAGCAGACTACGATCGGGTGCTGGAGCGTTTCTCGAAGCCATTGATGCGTCACTACGCAGAGCATTACCGCTTTGGTGAAACCGTGCAGGCGGAAGATGGCGTCGAATACAATTTTCACTTCAGTGCCTACGATGACGCGCTGCCAGCCTGGCGCTACCCGGACCTCACTGCCCATGTTGGCTATCTTGCCAAGGTCATTCACCAGACACTAACGCATGAGATGCGCGACGAGGCCCACTTTCTGCAAGCCAACGAGCGTGCCCGACAGGCAATCAAACAAGTGCTGGAAGCGCCGGATAATGAGCTTGATACGATCATCCGCAGTGTTCGGGAGAACAACAATCGAATCTCCAACAAACTGACCAGGCTCTACCCAATGCTGGCCGAAAAGCAGGCAATTGCAGAGCACATCTGCCGTGCAGTGATGGAGGCATTCTCAGACTCGACCGGTAACGAAGAAACCTCGTAGAATCAAGCCGGCTAGGCGTATCGACGATGCATCATCTCAGGCCGGTTTTACCCCCTCTGCCTCGCTGCTCCGCCCCCGATAGTTTCCCAATTCTTTACTACCGCAAGAATCTCCAAGATAATCAAGGCACTCAGTGACGAGCTGAAGCGTGAACATGTTCCCGCACACCGGCCACGTGGAGTCCATTGCCTGGTTCGAAAAAACCAGCCCGTGCAAGACCCACGCCGAAGTAGCGGAAATGGAAGCGCGCGAAGAAGCCGAGCGCGATGCCGCCCGTGCCATCGCCATTGCCGCCCGCGAAGTGCGCGAAACCCAGCTGGCCGAGCTGCGTGCCATCGAAAAGGCCGAAAAGCAGGCCGCCAAAGCCGCCCGCACCGCCGAGTTCCAGGCCCGCACTGCGGCCAACGCTGAAAAGCGCGCCGCTTTCGAAGCCCGCCAGGCTGGTAGTGATGCGGGTAGCGAGCAGGCGGAGTAAGCGCCAAGACGGCAGCTAAACGCGAAAGCCAAAAACTGAGGACAGCGCCGGTTCGCACCGGTGGCTGTCCTTTTTTGTTGGCTGCCTCAGCTCATCACTGACAGGTTTCTTGCCTGATTGGGCAAGAGTTTGCGGGGGAAGCATTACCCCATCGTTCGCCATAGTCCTTCAGCTACGGACAAGCCCCTTGGCCTTTGCTAACAAGGGTTTGAGGTCGTGGGATCGCCCGCAAGTACCCCGACTACCGGCACAGAACTTCTCGCGAGGTGAGCAATGGCTGTCAGATTGACGGATAGCGGCATCCAGAAACGCCCCCTTGCCAGTCAATGGCAACAAGCCACCATCGACTGAACCACAAACAGATGCGCACACCACACCCCAACTTTGCCTTGCCGCCAGGCCACCATGCCCGCGAGGGCTAATCCACGACCAGCTCGCGCCAGCTAACCCGCTTGACGGTACGATTACCGCTGCCCAAGGTATTACACTCGATGGTACCGCCTGCACCCGTATTGCATAGCGCCTGCTTGGCACCGGGCAACATCACCCTCAGTGTTCCGCCATAGTTCACGCCCGTAGACAGAGACTGCCGGTTGTACCTGGTATCACTACTTGTGACCTTGCCATCACCGTTCGTATCCATCAGCAGCATGTCCGGTGCAGCCCCACTGGCCAGGCTGACAATGGTACGGAACGATGCCTCCCCCCCGGCTGCACATTCTTGCCGCAGGCGGATGCTGTCTATCACCACCAGATCATTTTTTTTCATGCTCAGGTAAAACGGTGAGGATACGACTTGCTCATTCAATGTAAGCGGGAAATACCAGCCTTTCTGGCTGCTGGATGGGGTGCCGCTACTGGTTCGCGAGAAGCCCGAGTCCGCCGACGGCATGGCCAAAGCCAGCAAGTCCAGGGGGGTACCGACTATCGCGTTGTTGTCGTACACACCATAAATGGCTTGACCGTCGGCGGCACGGTCGATTTCGGCGTAGTTGATGCCAGTGCCGAACACCACCACTTTTTGCCCGCCAGCCGTTTTCATCAGCACCGGTGCTGCCGTAATGGGCTGCCGCTCGCCTGGTGTCACACCGTTTATCTTGTGGGCGGCAAACAGGGGCTTGCCACCCAGTGCCACCGCCCAGCTTGCAGGGTTGGCCGCACTGATGTCGAACTTCCATACCTGGCCATTGAGGTCACCGGCGTACAGGTAGTCGGCCGTACCATTACCGTCGTCATCGTAAGTGCTGACATCGGTGATGCCATTGGGCGAATACAGCGGCGGATTATCAGCACTGACCGTCAGCTTGAAATAGTTGCGACCCTGCTGCCATGATTCGCCAGGCGCCGTGTCCAGCATCAGCAAGAAAACACCGGCATTGCCAACGGCCTGGTTGATGCCGTTACCCAATACGGCAGCCCACTTTCCATTATTCAGTTTGACCAGTTTGGGCAGGGTCATCATATTGCCAAGCGAACTATCGTTGGCCGAAGAGAACTCCCAGCGCACGCTTCGCTCATCCATGCTGCCGGGGTTGGTCACATCGATGGCATAGATACTGCTGCTGCCATTGCCTTCGCTAGTGGTAATGCCACGGCCAGAAGAGCCAATCAGCAAGGTTTTGGCGACATTACCCAGGCAGACATCCTTGATAACGGGACTACCATCGTGCAGGCGCAAATACTCATAGCTTTTTGAAGCCAGGCTTGCGGCCTGCGGGTAAACCGCCGAGGGCATGAAGGCAAACAGTTCTTTACCTTTATCTGCTACGTCTTTGTCACCGTAATTGAAGATATGCAAAAAGCCATCATTCGCCGGCACCGCGTAAATGGAAGGCCTTTTTTTGGTATCGTCTGAAAAAGCGCCACAAGCAGCGGGGTCTACCGGGGCCCCGCCAAAAGCCACCTTGGCCAGCTCAATCGGCCCAAGGCGATAGCTACGCGCCCGGTAGGCCTTGGTACCGTTATTACCCGCATTCGTGTTATCGCCACGCAGGTAAGCCAAGCCATTGGCATCCAGCTTGATCTGGCTTTGCAGATAACTGCTGCCACTGTCAAAAGCAATGCCACTACGCTTGGTCTGATCGTAAGCGTAGATTTTGCGAGTCTCTGCGGTGCTCCCGAGCTGGCTTTCCAGCGTCAACTTGGTACTCCAGTCAAGTGTCAGCGCACTCGAGTTGAGCACATTATTGTTGAGGGTAACCTTATAGACCTCAATATCACCGTACCAGTCCGCCCCTGCCGTACCACTATTACTGGAAGGCCGCTCGAACGTGGTTCTGAACAGGTGGCTACCGGTATTCACCACATTACTACCGGCCGAGGTAGCCAATCCGGACAGTGATGGTTTGACGGCCAGTGCAGCGTAACGGAACGCACGATTCAGTGCCAGCGCCAAGGCTTCGGGGTTATTGGCA
>JAIXTB010000147.1 GCA_027484385.1 Neisseriaceae bacterium
CGGTTGATTTCATCGGCCAGCAATAGCTGCGAGAACACCGGCCCGGGGCGGAACTCGAAGCGCCCTTCCCCCGGCAAAAACACGCTGCCGCCCAGCACATCGGCCGGCAGCAAGTCGCTGGTGAACTGCACGCGGCGGTAGTCCAGGCCCAAGACGGCAGCCAGGCTATGCGCCAGGGTAGTTTTGCCCACGCCGGGCACATCCTCGATCAGCAAGTGGCCACCCGCCAGCAAACACGCCAGCGCTAGCCGGGTTTGCTGTGGTTTCCCCAATATCAAGGCATTAAGTTGACGATACGCAAAGGTGATGGATTGCATTCGGGCCTGCTTACGCGCACTATTTATTAAAAAATCATATATCCCTTTTGCCTCGGCAAAGCAATAAGGAAACGCTTGTGCTTAACTGGTTGAAATCTCATATTACCGGCGGCGGGCTCACCGCCTACATCACCCATAGCGACTGCCTGCAGCACAATATGGGCGTGGGCCACCCGGAATGCCCCGAGCGGCTGATCGCCATCAAGGACCAATTGATGGCATCGCAAATCTTCGACAGCCTGCAGGAAATCGATGCCCCACAGGTCAGCGAACAACAGCTGGCCAGGGTGCACCCGCCGCACTACGTAGAGTACATCGAGGCCTGCGCGCCGTCGGTCGGAACCTTCCGCGTGGACCCGGACACCGCCATGAACCCCGGCACCCTGCCGGCGGCACAGCGTGCAGCCGGTGCCGTGGTCAAGGCGGTGGACATGGTGATGAACAAAGAAGCACCCAATGCCTTCTGCGCCATCCGCCCGCCCGGCCACCACGCCGAAAGCGACAAAGCCATGGGCTTCTGCTTTTTCAACAATATTGCTGTGGGCATTGCCCACGCCTTGTCGCAGTACCGGCTGGAACGCGTAGCAGTAGTGGACTTTGATGTACACCACGGCAATGGCACCGAGGAAATCTTTCACGACGACCCGCGCGTGATGATGGTGTCCATCTTCCAGCACCCGTTCTACCCCTACAGCGGCGATAACCCCATGGGCAGCAATATGCACCATGTGCCGATGAAAGCCGGTAGCGGCAGCCGCGAGTTTCGCGAAGCGGTGGAGTATTTGTGGCTGCCGCAGCTGCGAGAGTTCCAGCCGCAGATGATTTTCATCTCGGCCGGCTTTGATGCGCACCGCGAAGACGACATGGGTTCGCTGGGCCTGGTGGAGGCCGACTACGAGTGGGTAACACGGCAGCTGATGATGGTGGCAGCAGAATGCTGCGAAGGCCGCATCGTGTCGGCACTGGAAGGTGGCTACGACCTGTCGTCGCTGGCACGCAGCGTGGCGGCGCACGTGAAGGTGCTGTCGGACGGCTAACCCTGCCCTGCCCGCCATTGATATGAAAAACCGGCCACCAGGCCGGTTTTTTACTGGTTAGCCGCATCAGCCCTGCGGCAAAGCTCGCCGCCACTGCGGGTGGCGCCAGTACACCCAGCGCTGGCGCCAGCGCGGCAGGTGGTCGACAAACACGCGGCCGGCCAGATGGTCCAGCTCGTGCTGGATGGCGGCAGCCTGAAAATCGCAGGCAGTCAGAGTAAAAGGTTGGCCGCACCGGTCCAGCGCAGCCAGCTCTATCACTTCGGCACGGGCAATAGTGGCACGGTAGCCCGGCACGCTCAGGCAGCCTTCCTTGCCACGTACCCTACCGCGCTGCGCCACGATACGCGGGTTGATCATTACCAGCGGGGCGTTGCGCCCGTCGCTGACATCCACTACCGCCACGGCCAGCGCCTCGCCAAGCTGGTTGGCTGCCATCCCCACACCGTTGCGGGTGGCGTACAGCGTATCCAGCAAATCATCCACCAGAGACTGCACCTGACTGACATCGTTTACCGGCATCGCCTGGCGGCGCAGGCTGGGGTCACTCAGGGGCAGTATCGGGCGAATGGTCATGGCTCAGGGCTGTTTTTTGTCTCCCGGCTCGGCTTGGCCAATTTTGTCTTCCTGGCCGGTCAACAGGTTTATCAGGTTGGATTTATGGCGATGGATCACCAGAATCGCAATGATAATGCTGGTGCCCCAGAACACACTTTGCGGCCCGACAATAAAAAACGCATAAACCGGCACCAGCACACAGGCCACAATGGCAGACAGCGATGAAATCTTCACCACAAACGCCATAAAGAGCCAGGTTGCCAGTGCGGCCAAGGCCAGCCAGCCGTTGAACGCAGCCAGCACGCCCACGGCCGTGGCCACGCCCTTGCCACCCTTGAAGCCAAAGAACACGGGCCACATATGGCCTGCCAGCACCGCCAGGCCTGCCATGGCCACGGCTTGCTCACCCAGGCCGTAAGCCGGGCCGAACTGCTGCACCAGCAGTACCGCAACCCAGCCTTTCAGGCCATCGCCCAGCAGGGTCAGTGCAGCGGCCAGCTTTTTGCCAGAGCGCAGTACATTGGTGGCGCCGGGGTTTTTGGAGCCGTAGGTACGCGGATCGGCCATGCCCATCAGCTTGGTCACGATCACGGCAAAAGACAGGGAGCCAATCAGATAGGCACCCAAAATAAAGGCAAACGCTGTTGTGGTCATGGCTTATCCACTAGAATGCAAGGCTTGGCATTTTACGGTATCGGGCAACAAACCCAAAGCCCGCAACGATGGACATTATCTTTTTGCGCGAAGTGCGCGCCGACACAGTCATCGGCGTATACGACTGGGAGCGTACCGCGCCCCAGACGGTGCTGCTGGATATCGAGTACGGCATCCCCAGCGAAGTAGCCTGCCACAGTGACGATATTGGCGACACCATCCACTACGGCGAAGTCGTCGAGCGCGTGCGCGCCTCACTGGCGGCGCAGCATTTCCTGCTCATCGAAGCGCTGGCCGAACACATTGCCAGCATCGTGCGCGACGAATTCGGCGCGCCGTGGGTACGCGTAGCGGTCACCAAGCTGAACATCCTGCCGGATGTCAAACACGTGGGCGTGATGATAGAGCGCGGCCACCGCCCGCACTAAACACACTGCCAGACAAGACAATGCGGCCAACCCTGTCACCAGGTTGGCCGCATTGTCTTATTCAGCGCTGCGTGAATACCGGCTCAGGCGTCTTCGCGGTTCCGCATGAAGTCGGCGGTATTGTAAAACGCCTCGATCAGCTTGGCTTTCAGCCAGTCTTCGCACACCAGCTCGTTCACCGCCTGCGTCATGCACTGCATCCACTGGTCGCGCGCCACGCTATCTACAGCAAACGGCATATGGCGCATGCGCAAACGCGGGTGGCCAAAAGTATCCATGAACAGCGGCGGGCCACCCAGCCATCCGGACAGAAACATATACAGCTTCTCGCGCGAGCCAGCCAGGTCGGCCGGGTGCATATCGCGCAGGCTTTTTACCGACGGGTCGGTATCCATGATGTCGTAGAAGCGGTCGGTCAGCCAGCGCACCACGCCAGCACCGCCCAGCAGCTCGTAAGGGGTCATTTCCTGCATGATGGTTTCCTGCAAAACAAGGGCTGCATGGTAGCACGGCGGCGATGGCCTACCCTGCCCCACATCAATAAAACCGGTGCAATCAAGCTAGCACGCACACTAGCCGTGCAAAAACGGGAAAGCGATCTCCGGCACCTGCCCGCTCAGCAGCTGCGCCAGCGCACGGCCAGAGCCGGGCCCCTCGGTCCAGCCCAAGGTACCGTGGCCGGTATTGAGCCACAGATTACTGTAACGATAGCGGCCGATCAGCGGCACATTGCCGGGCGAGGCCGGGCGCAAGCCGGTCCAGAACTGCGCGGCGTCCCAGTGGCAAGCGTCGGGGAACAGCTGCTGCGTGCGCCGTACCAGCGCCGCGCAGCGCACCGGGTTCAGGTGGCTACTGTAACCCGATAGCTCGGCGGTACCGGCCACACGCAGCGTGTCCCCCAGGCGCGAAAACACCAGCTTGTGCGACTCGTCGGTAATGCTGACCTGCGGCGCGCTGGCTGCATCGCGCAGCGGCAGGGTAGCCGAGTAACCTTTGGCCGGGTACACCGCAATGTGGTGGCCCAGCTGCGCCAGTAATAGCGGGGTATGGCTGCCTAGCGCCAGCACATAAGCATCGGCCTGTAGTGTCTCAAAGCGGCCATCCGCACCGGTAAGCGATACGCCGGCAATGCGCCCGCCCTGTGGCTGCAGGGCATTGATGCGCGTTTGCCAGGCAAACTGTACGCCCGCGTCGGCGCAGGCCGCCGCCAGCTGGCAGGTAAACTGGTGCACGTCGCCGGATTCGTCGCTCTCGCACCAGGTAGCGGCCAACAGCTGCGGGGCGATGGCGGCCAGCGCCGGCTCGCGGGCTACCGCATCGTCTACCGACACCACCCGGCGCGTGACGCCCTCGGCGGCCAACAGCTTGCAGGCGGTCAGCGCATGCTCTACCTCCTGGCGGCTGAACAGCAAAGCCAGGATACCCTGCTGACGGTGCGCGTACTGTAGCGGCAGCTGCTGGCGTAGCTGGGCGAAGGTCTGCTGGCTGTAGCGCCCCAGCGCCACCATATGGCGCAGGTTGGCCGCATGGCGGCCGGGCAGGCATTCCCGCAAGAACTGCAGCGCCCAGCGCCACTGTGCCGGGTCCAGATGCGGGCGGAACCACAGCGGCGCATCCTCGCGCAGCATCCAGCGCAGCACGCGCCACGGCGTGGACGGGTGCGCCCACGGCTCGGACTGGCTCACGGAAATCTGCCCGCCATTGGCAAAGCTGGTCTCGCGGGCCGGGCCGCTGGCACGGTCTACCACCACCACTTCATGCCCTGCCTGGCGTAAAAACCACGCGGTGGAAATACCGATAATGCCGGCACCCAGTATGGCAACCTTCATTTCACCCCCTGGCACACAAGAAAAAAGGCCCACAAGGGGCCTTGCCGGCAAGCATGGTAAAGCGATGCAGGCAGCATGCCAAGCTGCCGCAAACGTCAAGCCTTGCGGCGCGCCAGCTCGTACACGGTTTTGCCGCGCAGGGCAAAAAACTCCGAGGCGAAATAGAAGTTTTCCGAGTGGCCGACAAACAGCAGGCCGTGCGGCTTGATCAGCGGGTGAAACTTTTTCAGCACGGCAAACTGCGTGTCGCGGTCGAAATAGATCATCACGTTGCGGCAAAACAGTGCGTCGAACTGTTTGCGCATCGGCCAGTTGTTGTGCACCAGGTTCAGCTGGCTGAAGGTAATCATATTGCGCAGCTGCGCTTTGGCCTGGTAGTTGCCGTCGGGCAGCTTGTCAAAATAGCGCGCGGCGTAGCCGGCTGGCAGCTTGGTGATCTTGTCTGCGCTGTAAATACCCTTGCGGCCAACTTCCAGCACGCTGGTATCCAGGTCGGTGGCCAGAATGCTGATATTGCCGCGCCCGCCCAGCGCTTCCAGCGCGGTCATGGCGATGGAGTACGGCTCCTCGCCGGTGGACGAGGCCGCGCACCAGATGCTGATCTCCTGCCCGGCGGGCAGGGTTTTCAGGTAATCGGCCAGCATGTGGAAGTGGTGTTCTTCACGAAAGAAGAACGTCAGGTTGGTGGTGAGCGCGTTGACGAACAGCTCGAACTCGCGCTTGCCACCCGCGCTTTGCAAGAAATCCACATACGCGGCAAAACCATCCAGCTTCAGCTCGCGGATGCGGCGCACCAGGCGGCCGTACACCATGTCTTTCTTGGTGGGGTTGAGCGAAATGCCGGCTTCTTTGTAAATCAGCTGCCGTACGCGTTCGAAATCCTGTTCGCTGAAGGCAAACTCACGGGTGAACTCCACCTTGGGCAACACGATGGGCGGAATCTTGTTATGCATGGTGTCTCTCCGCAAAAACAAAACCCGGGCAAGACCCGGGTTTGTGCATCAGGCAACGCTCGGGCTTACACCGAAAAGGACGAGCCGCAGCCACAAGTGGTTTGTGCATTCGGGTTGCGAATCACAAACTGGGAACCTTCCAGGCTTTCCTGGTAGTCGATCTCGGCACCCACCAGATACTGGTAGCTCATCGGGTCGACCAGGAAGGTTACGCCTGCGCGCTCAATAGCGGTATCGTCTTCATTGGCGATTTCGTCAAATGTAAAACCGTACTGGAAGCCGGAGCAGCCGCCGCCGGTAACGAAAACGCGCAGTTTCAGATCCGGGTTGCCTTCTTCGGCCACCAGGTCACGCACCTTGTCGCAAGCGCTGTTGGTAAAGTTGATCGGGGACGGGGTTTCGGTAGCAGCAGTCATCTCACAAGCCTTTCGGTACAAGGACGGACCGCGCCAGCGGCCCTTCATCCTACTATTTTAGTAGGATATTGGGCCGACTGGCGAGTTTTCAACATCAGGGCAGCAGCGGCACGATATTCAGGCCGGCATTTTCCGGCTGGCCAAACATCAGGTTCATCACCTGTACCGCCTGGCCGGAGGCGCCTTTTACCAGATTATCTTCTACCACCAGAATCACCAGCAAGTCACCATTGCCCGGGCGGTGCACGGCAATACGCGCCGTGTTGGCACCGCGCACCGAGCGGGTTTCCGGGCAGCTACCGGCCGGCAGCACATCCACAAACGGCTCACCGGCAAAGCGCTGCTCGAACAGCTGCTGGTAATCCACATCACGGCCTGCCGGTGTCAGGCGGGCGTAGATGGTGGAGTGAATACCGCGGATCATCGGCGTGAGGTGTGGCACAAAGGTCAGCTTGACCGGCGCACCATGGATAGCCGACAGGCCCTGCTCGATTTCCGGGCTGTGGCGATGGCCCTTCACACCGTAGGCCTTGAAGTTATCGCTGGATTCGGCAAACAGGGTACCCACCTCGGCTTTGCGGCCCGCACCGGATACGCCGGACTTGCAGTCGGCGATCAGGGTATCGGTTTCGATGTACTGCTTGCCACCTTCCAGCAGTGGCAACAGGCCCAGCTGTACCGACGTCGGGTAGCAGCCCGCCATGCCGATCAGACGCGCCTGCTGGATGGCTTCGCGGTTGACCTCGGGCAGGCCGTATACCGCCTCGGCCAGCAGGTCGGTGCAGCTGTGCTCCATCGCGTACCACTTGGCGAATACGGCCGGGTCTTTCAGACGGAAGTCAGCCGCCAGGTCGATCACCTTCACGCCGGCTTCCAGCAGCTCGCGCGCCTGGGCCATGGCCACGCCATGCGGGGTGGCAAAGAACACCACGTCGCAGGCTTTCAGGTCGGTTTCGTCGGGCGTACTGAACGCCACGTCCACACGGCCACGCAGGCTGGGGAACATCTCGGCCACTTTCATGCCGGCTTCCTTGCGCGACGTCACCGCCACAACCTGTGCACCCGGATGGTTGGCCAACAAACGCAACAGCTCGACACCGGTGTAACCGGTACCGCCGACAATGCCCACCTTGATCATGCGAGGCTCCTCTGGATATAAAAAAATGTCGCAAAGGCGACATGGTAAGGAGTGCTGCAGCGCAATGCAACCGGCAAAACCGAGCTACCACATGCCCTGCCCCGTATCCGCTGCACCACGGCAGCAAGCCGGCCTGCAGAGGGCAAGGCGTGGCAGTTTCTGCTCGGCACAAAAGAAAAAAGCCACCGCGAACGGTGGCTTTTTTTGTCTCGCAACAAGCAGATTAACGCTTGGAGAACTGCTTGCGACGACGTGCTTTGCGCAGACCCACTTTTTTACGTTCCACTTCACGGGCATCGCGAGTAACGAAGCCGGCGTGGGACAGAGTAGGTTTCAGCTCGGCGCTGAAGTCGATCAGGGCGCGGGTGATACCGTGACGGATGGCACCAGCTTGGCCGGTTTCACCGCCGCCGTTCACGTTAACCATGATGTCGAAAGACTCCAGGTGCTCGGTGATTTGCAGTGGTTGACGGATAACCATGCGACCGGTTTCGCGAGCGAAATACTGGTCAACTGGTTTGCCGTTAACGATGATCTGGCCGGAGCCTTTTTGCATGAACACACGAGCTACGGAGCTCTTGCGACGGCCGGTACCGTAGTAGTATTTACCGTTCATCTATACTTGCCTCAGAAATCAGATTTCCAGCACTTTTGGCTGTTGCGCAGTGTGCGGGTGCTCGGTGCCGGCGTATACCTTGAGCTTCTTGATCATGGCGTAACCCAGCGGACCCTTCGGCAGCATACCTTTAACGGCTTTTTCCAGAACGCGCTCCGGGAACTGGTTTTGCAGTTCGGTGAAGTTGCGCTCGTAGATACCACCTGGGTAGCCGGAGTGACGGTAGTACTTTTTATCCAGTGCTTTGTTACCGGTAACGCGCAGTTTCTCTGCGTTAACGACAACAATGTAATCACCGGTATCAACGTGCGGAGTGAACTCCGGCTTATGCTTGCCGCGCAGACGACGAGCGATTTCAGCAGCGAGACGGCCCAACACCTTATCTTCGGCGTCGACCACGAACCACTCGCGCTTTACCTCATGCGGCTTGGCAGAAAAGGTCTTCATGGAACTCTTCCATCGTAATTCTTGAAAGTTCCGGATTCTATTACAGAGATACCCTGCTGTCAAACCTAAGTCACGATTCAAGGCCTTGTCGGGCAAAGAGAAACCGTTTTCGGTACACATTGGGCAAAAAGGCAAAAAAAGAGCGCAATCGGGCTTGCCTGATTGCGCCAAGTTCCACCTATAGAAGGAGGATGGAGGAGACAACACCAAAACGCACACTTTCACGCAACGTCCTGATGTAGCTTGATTATGGAATTGCGCTAGGCACTTTGCAAGGCAATTTTGTGCATTGCACCAAAAAATGTTCTTTGCACGCGACAAAGCCTGTGCATTGCAGCAACGGCAAGCCCGCCTTACAGCTTGAGTGCCGTTTCCAGCGCGATATCCATCATGTCGCGGAAGGTCGTCTGGCGCGCTTCGGCATCCATGGCCTCGCCGGTAGGAATCACGTCCGACACGGTCACAATGCCCAGCGCGCGCGCGCCATATTGCGCGGCCACGCCGTAGATACCCGCAATTTCCATTTCCACCGCGTTCACATTCATGCTCTTGAGCGTATCCAGCAGCTGCGGCTGTACACCGTAGAACAGGTCGGCCGAGAACACATTGCCCACCTGCACCTTCTTGCCCAGCTGGGCTGCGGTGTCTACCGCCGTACGCAGCACCTCGAAGTCGGCAATGGCGGCGTAGTCGTGGTCCAGAAAGCGCATGCGGTTCACCTTGCTGTCGGTGCAGGCGCCCATGGCGATCACGATATCGCGCAGGCCCAGGCGTGCCGGGTCAACCGAGCCGCAAGAGCCGATGCGGATGATGGTTTTCACGCCAAAATCCTTGATCAGCTCGGTGGTGTAAATGCTGGCAGACGGAATACCCATGCCGTGCGCCATCACCGACAGGCGCTTGCCCTTGTAGGTGCCGGTATAGCCGAACACGTTGCGCACGCTGGTCACCTGCACAGCGTTATCCAGGTAGGTTTCGGCAATCAGCTTGGCGCGCAGCGGGTCGCCCGGCATCAGTACGATGTCGGCGAAATCGCCCATTTCGGCGCCAATATGCGGTGTAGCCATGTTTTATCTCCTTGCTATGGTCACGACGGCCGGCTGATACACGGGTGCCAAAGGCCGGAACGGTGCTCTGCCCGCCGTCGGAGATGGTAAGCGCCAACACGTCCGCCCCTGTACGTGTATGTTGGCCGCAGTCAAAAACAGGCCGGCGGCCGGCGCCATCGGCACCGCAGCCACCGGCAAGATGCCATTCAGGCGTTAGTCCAGAAAAGACGTACCGTAATCCATCGCCGGCACGCCCAGCCAGCTGGCCACACTCTGGCCGATATCGGCAAAGGTGGCCCGCTCGCCCAGGCTACCGGGCTTCACTTGCTTGCCGTAGCACAGCACGGGGATGTGCTCGCGGGTGTGGTCGCTGCCCGGCCAGGTAGGGTCACAGCCGTGGTCGGCGGTGAGGATCACGATATCGTCGTCACCCATAGCCGCCAGCAGCTCGGGCAGGCGCGCGTCGAACTGCTCCAGCGCACGGGCGTAGCCGGCTACGTCGCGGCGGTGGCCGTAGCTGGAATCGAAATCCACAAAGTTGGTAAAGATGATGCTGTGGCCCGGTGTGGTCTTGAGTACGGCCAAGGTGGTATCCCATAGCTCGTCCAGACCCGTGGCCTTGTACTTTTGCGTGATGCCGACGTGGGCGTAAATATCGGCGATCTTGCCCACCGACACCACCTGCCCGCCCGCCTCTGCCAGCTTCTGCAGCACGGTGGGCGCTGGCGGTTCTACCGCCAGGTCCTTGCGGTTGCCGGTGCGGCTGAACTGACCCTTGCCGCTGCCAACAAACGGGCGCGCAATCACGCGGCCGATATTGTACGGCGCCAGCGCCTCGCGCGTGATGCGGCACAGCTCGTACAGGCGTTCCAGCCCGTAGGTTTCCTCGTGGCAGGCAATCTGGAACACCGAGTCGGCCGAGGTATAGAAAATGGGTTTGCCGCTGGCCATATGCTCTTCGCCCAGACGGTCCAGAATCTCGGTACCGCTGGCGTGGCAGTTGCCCAGGTAGCCCGGCAAGCCGGCCTTGGCCACCAGCTCGTCCAGCAGCGCCGGCGGGAAGCTGTTCTGCTTGTCATGGAAGTAGCCCCAGTCGAACAGCACCGGTACGCCGGCGATTTCCCAGTGGCCGGACGGCGTGTCCTTGCCGCTGGATAGCTCGCGGGCGTAGCCGTAGGCCGCCACCGGTGCCGCCGGGTCCATGCCCTCGGGGAAGTAGCCGGACGATAGCGCGCAGGCGTGCCCCAGCCCCAGTCGGGACAGGTTGGGCAATTGCAGCGGGCCGTTGCGGCCAACGTTGGCCGCACCGTTGGCGGCGGCGCGGGCGATGCTGCCCAGGGTGTTGCTGCCTACATCGCCAAATTTATCGGCGTCGGCACTGGCACCTATGCCCAGGGAGTCCAGTACCAGAATGATGGCGCGTCGGTTTGTCATGGTGTTGCCTCGTCGTGTTGGCGGCGCAGTATCTGCTGCGCTTTATCTGTGTTTTTAGCACGCTGGCGGCGGCAAGGACAGTGCCCGCCAGGCCAGCTGGCCATCCATAAAAAAGGTTGGCCGCATCGCTGCGGCCAACCTTGCCGGGCGTAAAAACCACCCATGGCGCCACGAGCAAAACCCCGCAGTGCACCTGAGCCAAGGCGGGCCGACGCAGACAGCACAAGCAGTACGGCAAGGAGGCGCAACGCGGGTTCAGGGGTTTTGCTAGGGGCCGCTGTGCCGTGTGATGTCGCCACCCAGCACGACCGCTTGCAAGTTGGCCAGCAAGCCGGAGGCGCCAAAGCGGAAGTTGGCCGCGGTCAGCCAGGCCTCGCCCATGATGTGGGCTGCCAGCAGCAAATAGACTGCCGCATCGTCAGCCGTACGCACGCCACCGGCAGCCTTGAAGCCGCAGGGACGGCCGCAGTCACGGATGGCCTGCAGCATGATGGCCGCGGCTTCCGGCGTGGCGTTGACCGCCACCTTGCCGGTAGAGGTTTTCAGGAAGTCGGCACCGGCGGCCAGCGCAATATCGCTGGCCTGGCGGATCAATGCTGGCGTGGCCAGCTCGCCGCTTTCGATAATCACCTTCAGCACCTTGTCGCCACAAGCCGCCTTGCACGCTGACACCAGCGTGCGGCCAACATCGGCGTTACCCGCTTGCAGTGCACGCCAGGGAAACACCACGTCTACTTCGTCGGCACCGTAGGCGATGGCAGCGCGGGTTTCCGCCACGGCAATCGCCACATCGTCGTCACCGTGCGGAAAGTTGGTGACGGTGGCAATGCGTACGCCACTGGCACCGGCACGCGCCAGCGCGCGGCGGGCGTGCGGCACAAAGCGCGGGTAGACGCATACGGCGGCGACCTGGCCTGCATCGCTGCGCGCCTTGGCGCACAGGGCGTCTATGGTGGCCACGCTGTCGTCGTCATTCAGCGACGTCAGGTCCATCAGCGACAGCGCCAGCTGTGCCTGC
>JAIXTB010000014.1 GCA_027484385.1 Neisseriaceae bacterium
GAACTCGTCAAAGGCCTTGTGCTGGTAGGCGCGCATGATGTCGGCGACGTAGCGTTCGGCGTGGATGTAACGAATCTTGGCCTGCGGGTTTTTCTGATAAACGTGGTTGCCGATGGCTTGTATCAAGTGGGTCTTACCCAGGCCCACGCCACCGTACACAAACAGCGGGTTGTAGGCCGGGTCGCCCGGGTTTTCGGCAATTTGCAGCGCAGCGGCGCGCGCCAGCTGGTTGCCTTTACCGGTAACCAGGGTATCAAAGGTAAACGCCGGGTTCAGGCGGGTACTTTCGTGGCCACCGCCAATGGCTTTCAGTGCGGTTTGCTTGGGGCTGGCGGCGACGCTGGGGTTGCTGGCCGGGCGGCTGTCGGTTTTGCTGTCGCCGGCGGCGGCCGGGTTGGCCGCAGGTGCGCTGCCATTGCCCTGGCCACGCGGGGTGGCTTTGGGCGGCGTGACCGGGGCCGGGGTGGCGCCGGCGGGCGCGCCAATGCGCAGCTCTACCGGTGTTTCGCCCAGCAGCTCGATGGCCAGCTCTTCAATACGCGCCAGGAAGCGGTCTTTGATGAACTGCAGGATGAAACGGTTGGGTGCGTACAATACCAGTGCCTCCTCTGTCGGCTCGGCGGCCAGAGGGCGGATCCAGGTATTGAATTGCTGCGAGGAAAGTTCTTCCTCCAGACGCGTCAGGCACGTGGCCCAGAAGTGTTCCGGTTCAGTCATCAAAGTCATTAAAAACAAAATCCCGCCGCAAACGGACAGCTGGTCAGGGGGCGGCGGGAGTGGCTGACGGCAAGCGGCACCGGCAGTCATTGTTGGGTTGGGCTGGCTAGCCTTGCCTGTATAAGGGTAGCCGTGCTGGAGATTCGCTTTTATTAGGCACGGCGGCAGGCAGGTTTTCAGCTGGCTATTCTACGGCTTTTGCGCAAAGTTATCCACAGCGCTGCAAAAAATTTGTACAGCGCTTTGCCCACCATGGGTAGGGTGTAGTGTCTCTATAATGTGTGCTTTAGCGTGCTGCCCGCAGGCTGTTGGCGGGCTTCTGGGCGGCAATGGTTGACAAAACATGGATTTATCTGTGTAATCACGCGTTTATTTCCGTTTCGAAACAGGAAAACTTCATCATGAAACGTACTTACCAGCCTTCTACTACCCGCCGCAAGCGTACTCACGGCTTCCTCGTTCGCTCCAAGACCCGTGGTGGTCGTGCCGTTCTGGCCGCCCGTCGCGCTAAAGGTCGCAAGCGTCTGGCCGTTTAATCGCTTGGACAACACATTTCGCCGTGCGCACCGGCTTTTAAAAACGGATGAGTTCTCATCCGTTTTTCATTTGCGGAACGCGCGCAGTAATAACCTGTTCCAGGTGTATGCCCGGCCCAACGGCCTGACGCATGCGCGTCTGGGCCTGGTGGTAGGCAAGAAGGTGGCCAAGCGTGCTAATCGCCGTAACTACATCAAGCGCACCGTGCGCGAGTGGTTTCGCCTGAACAAGCATGCCTTGCCACCGATGGATTTTGTTGTCCGCTCCCGGCAGGCGTATTACCGCGACGAATACCACGAAGCAATCACAGCTTTGGCTGCGCTCTTTGCTAAACTAGCCCGATGTCGAAACTCTTGATACTTCTGGTGCGTTTCTACCAGCTGGCGATCAGCCCCTGGCTGCCGCCGCGCTGCCGGTATCAGCCTACCTGCTCGGCTTACGCTATCGAAGCATTAAGAAAGCACGGCGCCATCAAGGGCGGCCTGCTAGCGACACGACGGATATGCCGTTGCCACCCTTGGGGCGGCAGCGGTTATGACCCGGTTCCCTGACCTTTCCGGTAAGAGAGATGGACTCCAAACGACTGATCATCTTTATCGTGCTGTCTTTCGGCATCCTGCTGTTGTGGCAGGAATACTTTGCGCCGAAGCCGCCCGCCAAGCCTGCCGTGCAGCAACAAGCTGCCGCCACCGCAGCCCCCCATTCCGATGTACCGGCAGCCCAGCTAGCCGATACCGCCAAACCGGCCAAAGGCCAGCGCGTGGTAGTGAATACCGACGTGCTGCGCGCCGAGATCGACACCAATGGTGGCGACCTGCGCAGCCTGCAGCTGCTGAAGCACGATGGCGCGGTAGATACCTCCAAGCCTTTTGAGCTGTTTACCGACAAGGGTGAGCGCCTGTACGTGGCACAAACCGGCCTGATCGCCGCCGGTAACGCTGCCCTGCCTAC
Organism: Neisseriaceae bacterium; assembly: GCA_027484385.1. Lineage (GTDB taxonomy): Bacteria > Pseudomonadota > Gammaproteobacteria > Burkholderiales > Chromobacteriaceae > Vogesella. Next base: position 2,206 of record JAIXTB010000014.1, read on the forward strand.
CCACAAAACCGCGTTTGTTGCCGAAAAAGCCGAGTACCAGCTGGCGGGCGACAAGGTAGAAGTGAAACTGACCGCCCCTGCGGCTAACGGTGTACAGGTCAGCAAGGTGTACACCTTCAAGAAGGGCAGCTACCTGATCGACGTGCGTTACGACATCGTCAACGGTGGCACCACCCCGCTGTCCACTACCGCTTACTTCCGCCTGCTGCGTGACGGCAAGGCACCGGAAGGTGAAGGCCGCATGGCACAAACCTTTACCGGCCCGGCCGTGTATACCCACGACGCCAAGTTCCAGAAGGTGAAGTTTGAAGACCTGGACAAAGGCAAGGGCGAATACGCCAAGAACGCTGACAACGGCTGGGTAGGCATGGTGCAGCACTACTTTGGTAGCGCCTGGATCCTGAAACCGCTGGAAGGCAAGCCGGTCTGCGCCAATGCGCAAAGCTGCCAGTTCCTGCTGGAGCCTAAAAATGGTGCCTACTCGGCTGCCGCACTGGTCACCGTACCGACCGTGGCGGCTGGCCAGAGCACCTCGCTGACCGTGCCGCTGTACGCCGGCCCGCTGGAATACAACACCGTGACCAAAGTGGCCGAAGGCCTGGACCTGGCCAAAGACTACGGCATGGTGCATATCTTTGCCTCGCCGCTGTTCTGGCTGCTGACCAAGCTGCACGCACTGGTGAACAACTGGGGCTGGGCGATCGTGCTGCTCACCCTCACCGTGAAGGCCGTGTTCTACCCGCTGACCGCCGCCTCCTACCGCTCTATGGCCAAGATGAAGGTGCTGGCACCGCGTCTGGAAAACCTGAAGCAGCAGTACGGCGACGACCGCATGAAGTTCCAGCAAGCCGTGATGGAAATGTACAAGACCGAGAAAGTGAACCCGCTGGGTGGCTGCCTGCCTATGCTGGTGCAGATTCCGGTGTTCATCGGCCTGTACTGGGCGCTGCTGGCGTCGGTAGAGCTGCGCCAGGCTGAATGGCTGTACATCCACGATCTGGCACGCCCGGACCCGTTCTACGCGCTGCCGCTGATCATGGCCATTACCATGTTTGCCCAGACCTTCCTGAACCCGCCACCGGCCGACCCGATGCAGGCCAAAATGATGAAGATCATGCCGATTGCCTTCTCGGTAATGTTCTTCTTCTTCCCGGCTGGCCTGGTGCTGTACTGGGTAGTGAACAACCTGCTGTCCATCGCGCAGCAGTGGTACGTGAACCAGAGCATCGAAAAAGCCCGCAAGGCGGCCCTGCAGTCCTGATCTGCGGCCAACCTTGTACGGTAGAATCACAGCCCGGCCTTTTGGCCGGGCTTTTTGCTGCTTACGCCGCAAACCGGACTAACATGCTTATTGCCACGAACCCCACGAAAGAACACGAAAACCGTCTGCCAGGGGCTGCCTGACTGGCTGTTTTTTGGTGTCTTTTCGTGGTTTTCGTGGCCCCAGAATTGAAGGAAATCCCATGAGCCTCAGCTACACCCCCAGCACCATCTGCGCCATTGCCACCGCCCCCGGCCGCGGCGGCGTGGGGGTGGTGCGCGTCTCCGGCCGCGACCTGCTGCCCTTTGCCCAGGCCATCAGCGGCGGCAAAACGCCGCGCCCGCGCTACGCCACCTATACCGATTTTTACGATGCCGATGGCAGCGCTATCGACAACGGCCTGCTGCTGTACTTCCCCGGCCCCAACAGCTTTACCGGCGAAGACGTGATCGAGCTGCAGGGCCACGGCGGCCCGGTGGTCATGAAAATGCTGGTGAGCCGCTGCGTGCAGCTGGGCGCCCGCCTGGCCGAGCCGGGCGAGTTCACCAAGCGCGCCTTCCTGAACGACAAGCTGGACCTGGCGCAGGCCGAAAGCGTGGCCGACCTGATCGACGCCGCCAGCGAAAGCGCGGCCAAGAGCGCGCTGAAATCGCTGAAAGGCGCGTTCTCGCACGAGATTCACACCCTGGTGGACGAGCTGATCAACCTGCGCATGCTGGTCGAAGCCACGCTGGACTTCCCCGAGGAAGACATCGACTTTCTGGAAAAAGCCGACGCGGTAGGGCGCCTGCGCCGCCTGCGCGGCCAACTGCAAAAAGTGCAGGCCACCGCCAAACAGGGTGCGCTGCTGCGGGAAGGCATGCACGTGGTGCTGGTGGGCCAGCCCAATGTGGGGAAATCCAGCCTGATGAACGCGCTGGCCGGCGACGACATCGCCATCGTCACCGATATTGCCGGCACCACGCGCGACACCGTGCGCGAGGAAATCGTGATCGACGGCGTGCCGGTGCACATCATTGACACTGCCGGCCTGCGCGATACCAATGATGTGGTGGAGAAAATCGGCATCGAGCGCACCTGGCAGGCGGTAGAGCGCGCCGACGTGGCACTGGTACTGGCCGATAGCCGCGATGGCCTGGTACCCGAGGTACACGCCATTCTGGCCAAGCTGCCAGCGCGCCTGCCGCGCGTGCACGTGTTCAACAAGGTCGACCTGTCTGGCGGCCAGGTTGGCCGCAGCGAGCAAGACGGCCACCCGGTGGTACACCTGTCGGCGCGTACCCACGCCGGCGTGGACGACCTGCGCGCGCTGCTGCTGGAGATGATCGGCTACAGCGGCGACAGCGAAGGCGTGTTCCTGGCGCGCGAACGCCACTTGGACGCTATCGCCCGCGCCGCCGACCACCTGGGCCTGGCCGAGGCCGACTGGCAGATGGTGGAAATCTTTGCCGAAGAGCTACGCATGGCGCAGAACAGCCTGTCGGAAATCACCGGCAAGTTCACGCCGGACGACCTGCTGGGGGTGATCTTCAGCCGCTTCTGCATCGGCAAGTAAGCCTGTCTCGAACCCCCGGCCATTTGGCCGGTCTGACCTGACTTTGTGCCAACAGGACAGGGCCAGACAATGCAGCGATGTGCCAGCACGTGGTACCGGCTTGGGTGTGTGGTGGTGTGTACGGTATTGCTGCTGCTGGACGATGCCATCCACCAACAGTTTGTCGCAGCCAACCAGGCCGAGCTAGAGCTGCGCTATGTACTGGTGTTGCTGTTATTTGCGCTGGGCCTGTGCCTGTTGGCCAGCCGCTGGTTGGTTTGGCCCCTGCTGGCGCTACTGGCGGCCATGCAGCTGGCGCAGCTGGGCAATATTTCTTTTGCCGGCGAGCCGCTGGCGCCGGCCGAGCTGGTGAGCCTGTTTGGTCAGCCCGGTGAGGTATGGCACACCGCGCGTTACCACTGGCACGATCACTGGCCGGTGCTGCTGGCGGTGGGCCTGCCCTACGGTGTGCTGGCCTGGCTACTGGGGCGGCTGCCGCCACCAGCCATCGGCTGGCGTGTGCTGGGCGGGGTGCTGGTGCTGGCGGTGTTACTGGCCAAGCCCTACCGCGCCACCTACCGCGATATGGATGCCTTCATGCCCGGCCCCACCCGCAGCAGCCTGCACAACAGCCTGAACGCCTTTGCCTATTACACCGTACGTCTGGCGGGGCGCGCACAACAGCCGCTGCCCTTGCTGCCGCCACAGCCCTATCAGCTGCAGCCCCAGCCCAGTGGCGCGCGCCATGTCTGGGTGGTGATGGTGGATTCGCTGCGCGGCAGCCGGCTGGGGGTGCTGGGCTATCCGCGCGCTACCACGCCCCGGCTGGCGGCCACGCCCGGCTTGCTGGCACGGCCGGGTATCGCGTCGGGGGTAGCGACGGCCGTGTCCTTGCCCAGTTTTGTCAATCTGGTGAGCCACCCCGGGCAGCACCATCTGCTGCGCCAGCAGCCGTATAACCTGTTTCGCCTGGCGCGGCAGCAGGGCTTTAGCACGCTGTGGCTGTCGTCGCAGGAGTCCAAACTGTTGGCCAATCTGGGCAGTGCATTCATGGATGTGCGCATCAGCCGTGAAGACCACCCGCTGCTGTTCCGCCAGCAGCACGACCATGCTTTACCGCAGCTATTGGCACAGCAGGCGCTGGGCGCACGCAGTTTTGTGATGCTGAACCTGCGCAGTGCCCACAGCCCGTATCAGGAAAACTACCGACACCGTGGTGCCCGTTTCCAGCGCTGGCCCACCGACGACGCTTTGCCCTACGCCACCCGCAAGTCCAATGCCTACGATAACGCCGTGCTGTACGCCGACGATGTGCTGGGCGAGATCATCCGCCAGTTCGAAGCCTTGTCGGGCGAGCGCTATCTGCTGATTACCGGCGACCACGGCCAGCTGCTGGGGGAGGGCGGGCGCTGGGGGCATAACGATGTGCAGCCGGAGGTGGCCGACGTGCCGATGCTGCTGCTGGCACGGCAGGCCGCTGCCGGCAGCGTAGACGCCTTGGCGGCGCAATCGCACATCAGCCATTACGAAGCGGCGGTATGGTTGGCCGCACGGCTGGGCTACCGGGTGCACAACCCGCAGTGGCGCGAAGGCGAGCACTATCTGTTGGGCAAGCTATTGTGGCAGGACAACCCGCTGCGGCCGCTACGCGAGCACGGCGGCCAGCTGCAGTTTGCCCCGCCGATACTGCTGAGCGACTGGCTGCATCACCACGCCCCCCGTGTTGCACCCCAAGATTTTAAATGATTGGCCATGTTATCGATGGGGCAATGCTAGACTTACAAGTGACTTTTCCTGCCAACAAGGGGCCTGCCATGTTGTTTCCGATGTTTGCGGTTTGCCCGGACGGCACCTGGATGGCAGCACGCTGATGCCGAGGTGTAAGGCTGTCCTGCTGGTTTGCTTGTACTTGGTCTTGTTGCCAGTACAGGCCCAGCGCTTGGTCTTTGCCTTTAACACGGCAGAGCCTTACAAAGTACGGGATGCCCACGGCCGCCCGGCCGGGGCCTACGTGGATATCATTCGCGAGCTGGCACGCCGCAGCCAGCTGGTGCTGGAAATCGAGCAGGTGCCGCTCAAGCGTGTGCTGGTCATGATGGAAAACGGTAGCGCCGATATCACCATCGGCGTGAAAGGCGGCCCCGATCGCGATGCTTACCTGCAGTTTATCGACCCGCCGTTTGCGCCCAGCAGCCGTACCATTGTGTTGCAGCGTAGTAATGATGTGCGGGTGCTGCGGCGTTATGAGGATTTGCTGCCACTGCGGGTGGGGGTCGTGGAGGGAGTGCATTATTTTCCGCAGTTTGACGCCGATAGCCGTTTCCGCCGCGATGCGGCGCCGACTGTTGGCATGGCGCTGCGCAAGTTATTGGCCAAGCGTTTTGATGTGCTGCTGATCAATGGCTTGCAGGCGCAGGGCGAGCTGCGTGAATCGCGCTATCGCGGGCTGTATCGCCAGGCGCAGGTGTCGTTCGAATTTGGCGAGCCCAGGCGTATTGCCATTTCGCGCAGGTCGGTGGTGGCGCAACAGCTGTCGGGCGTGCTGTCGCAGCAGCTGGCTGGCATGGTGAAAGACGGTACCGTTCGCCGTTTGCTGGCCAAGGCCGATGCCGATATGGCCATAAGGCCGCAGCCTTGAGCCTGCGCCGTGGCGTGCTGGCTGTGATGTTGGCCGCAGGCTGTGCCACCCCGGTACGGGGGGCGCAGCCTGTGGTGCTGAATATCGCCTTTAGTGTGATGCCGCCCTGGAAAACCATCGATGCCCATGGCGAGGCCCAGGGCCCCTATGCCCGCATACTGCGCCAGCTGGCCGCGCAGCTGGATGCCACGCCGCGTTTCATCCAGTGCTCGCTCAGCCGCTGCCTGCAGCTGATGCAGCTGGGCGAGGCCGACGTGGCGCTGGGCCTGGCGGCCACGCCTGAGCGCGTGGCGTATCTCGACTTTATCCCGCCAGGGCTGGACGAGGATTCGCGCATTGCCTTTTTCATGCGCCGCCAAGATCGCCGCCCGCTCACCCGTTACGAAGACCTGGCCGGTTTGCGCATAGGGGTAACCCACGACCGTCGCTATTTTGCCCGCTTCGACGCCGATACCGCGTTACAGAAAGACGTGGCGCTGCACACGGCAGAATCCATGCGCAAGCTGGTGGCCGGGCGGGTGGATGTGGTGATTGCGCCCGTGCTGCACGGGCGCAGCGTGCTGGTGGCCGAGTCGCTGGCGCAGCGCGTGCGCCAGATGCCGCTGCAGGCCAAAGCCTACGGTGGCTTTATTGCCTTGTCCCGCTTGTCGCCCTGGGGGCCGTACCGCGCGCAGGTGGCCATGGCGATTACCCGTATGCGCGCCATTGGCCAGCTGGACCCAAGCCGGCAGATGCCGCACAACCAGCGCTGCGAGCAGGCCATGCCAGACGCTCGCACCCCCGGCTGCGGCTATGATGCGGCTGTCTTGCGGCCATAGCTGCCGCTTATAGCCAGCTGGGGTCCAGCCGGTCTGGCCGGTCGGTACACAGCATGTTTACCCCCCAGTGCCGCAGCCTTTGCATGTCTTCCAGCTGGTTTACCGTCCAGGCCATCACCGCCAGCCCGGCTTGGTGCAGGGCCTGCACGCTGGCTTCGTCCAGGGCGCGGTAGTGCACGTGCACGGCACAGCAGCCCAGGGCACGGGCCTGTGCCACGCTGTCTTCCGACAGGGTGTCCAGTAGCAGGGCGCGTGGCAGCTGCGGTGCGGCCAACTGTGCGCTAGCCAGCGCGGCGGTATCAAACGATGACAGCAGCGGCGGTAGCGCCGCGCCTTGCCAGAGCGCCTGGATTTCCGCCACACACGCGCGCGCCATGGCGGCGGGCTCGTGCGCGGGCTTCAGCTCCAGGTTCACCGCCATGCCCAGCTTGCGGCTTTTGCTGGCCAGTGCCGCCAGCGTGGGCAGCGGTTCGCCGGCAAACGCCAGGTGGTGATAGCGCCCGGCATCCAGCGTTTGCAGCTGGGCGATGGTTTGACCGGCCACGTCGCCGCTGCCGGTGGTGGTGCGCTCCAGCGCGTGGTCGTGCACGATCACCGCCTTGCCATCTGCGCTCAGCTGTACATCACACTCCACCCCGTTCACGCCCAGCCTGTGGGCCAGCAGCAGCCCTGCCAGGGTGTTTTCCGGTGCCAGTGCGCCCCCCAGCCGGTGGGCAAAGCCTAGTGGGTATGGCCAATGCATGCTTTTGCTCCATTTCATGAAAAAAGCGTAACGGGGTGCGTTACAAAACTGTCGTCATTCTGCAGAAATTGCCTGCTACGGTAAGCATTTAGCGGCATTTGCCACAGGGATTACCCCTTAAGCGTAAACCCTTCTTTACAAAGTGTTAGACAAAAAGGTCTACTGTAATGCTGATGTTGCATCGCAATATCCTGAAGGCATGATGTGGCTGGCTGTTATGGGCGTGGGCGTTCCGCCACAGCTGGCTGCATGTCGCAGCACCACAACGTACAGAAAACACGACAGCTTGCCGGTAGCTATGTAAATTTTTGGAAAAACTGTTTTGAAATCATTTGATTAATAGCTTGTTGGACAGTATGCATGGCCGCTGAGTTGCCTTGCTGACAGGGTTGGCTACCGTTTGGCATGTCGCTTTTTTGTAAAAGCATTGCGCTAAATCAAAAGTCGTGATGTAGTAATAATTCAAACGCTCGTTCGAAATTAGGCCTCGCACGGGCGTTCGCTATCTTTAGATTTTTTATTTGTCATTCATCTATTTGCAGAAAGGAAGACCATGCAAATCGCTATTCCAGCCGAAAGGCTGGCAGGTGAAAGCCGCGTGGCCGCGACACCGGAAACGGTTAAAAAGCTCGTCGCCATGGGTCATGCCGTGGTGGTAGAGGCGGGGGCGGGCACGATGGCGGCGGTGCCGGATGCGGCGTATGCCGAAGCCGGTGCCACCTTGGCCGCATCGCGCGCCGCGGTGCTGGCGCAGGGCGACATTGTGCTGACCGTGCGCCCGCTGCCGGAAGACGCTATTGCCGAGCTGAAAGAAGGCGCCGTGCTGATTGGCCAGCTGGCCCCGTTCCAGAACACCACCTTCCCGCAGCTGGCTGCGCGCAAGGTGTCGGCCTTTGCCATGGAGCTGCTGCCGCGTACCACGCGGGCGCAGAGCATGGACGTGCTGTCCAGCCAGAACAACATTGCCGGCTACCGTGCCGTGCTGCTGGCCACGCACTACTACCCGCGCTTCATGCCCATGCTGATGACCGCAGCCGGTACCGTGAAGCCGGCCCGTGTGCTGATCATGGGGGTGGGGGTGGCCGGTTTGCAGGCGATTGCTACTGCCAAGCGGCTGGGCGCGGTGGTGGAAGCCACCGACGTGCGCCCGTCTACCAAAGAGCAGGTGGAAAGCCTGGGCGGCAAGTTCATCGAAGTACCGATGAGCGAGGAAGAGAAGAAAGCCAACGACGGTGTGTACGCCAAGGAAATGTCGGACGACTACAAGCGTCGTCAGGCCGAGCTGGTGGCCAAGCACGCGCGCCAGGCCGACATCATCATCACCACGGCGCTGATTCCGGGCAAGAAGGCGCCGACGCTGATCAGCCGCGAGATCGTGGCCGCCATGAAACCGGGCAGCGTGATTATCGACATTGCCGCCGAAGCGGGTGGCAACTGTGAGCTGACCGTACCGGGCGAGGTGCATCGCACCGATAACGGCGTGAGCGTGGTGGGCCTGTACAACCTGCCGGGCCAGCTGGCGGCCGATGCCTCCAGCCTGTACGCCAAAAACCTGCTCACCTTCCTGTCGCTGATGCTCAGCAAGGAAGGCTTCACCCTTAATCTGGAAGACGACCTGCTGGCGGCCACCCTGGTGACGCACGACGGCCAGGTGCGCTTTCCTGCGGCCAACTAGGAGGTGCCATCATGGTTGACCCGTTTATCTCCAGCTTCACCATCTTCGTTCTGGCCGTGTTCGTGGGCTACCACGTGGTGTGGAACGTTACCCCGGCCCTGCACACCCCGCTGATGGCGGTCACCAATGCCATTTCCGGCATCATCATCGTGGGCGCCATGCTGCAGGTGGTAGACATCAATGGCAGCCAGATCACCGTGACATCGGTGCTGGGTACCATCGGTATCTTCCTGGCCAGTATCAACATCTTCGGTGGCTTCATGGTCACCCAGCGCATGCTCGACATGTTCAAGAAGAAGAAAAAATAAGGGGCACAGCAGATGGAGAACGTATCCGCAGTACTTTACCTGGTGGCAGCCGTGCTGTTCATCCTGGCACTGAAAGGCCTGTCCTCGCCCACCACGGCGATTCAGGGTAACCGCTACGGCATTATCGGCATGCTGATTGCCGTGGCCACCACCTTTATGATCATGGACAAGCCGGTGCTGGCGCTGATTGTCGGTGCCATCGTGGCCGGTGGCGCCATTGGCGCGTACAAAGCCAAAACCGTCGAGATGACCGGCATGCCCGAGCTGGTGGCCGCCATGCACTCGCTGGTGGGTTTGTCGGCGGTGCTGATCGCCGTGGCCGCCATCTTCCACACCGGTGTCGAGCACACCGGCGTGCAGAAGGTGGAGCTGTTCATCGGTGCCTTCATCGGTGCCATTACCTTCACCGCCTCGGTGGTGGCCTACGGCAAGCTGTCCGGCAAGTTTGGCGCCAAGGCAGTGAACTTCAGCGGCCAACACCTGCTGAACCTGGTGCTGGCGCTGGCCATGGTGGGCTTTGGCATGGCGTACTTCCTTACCGATAGCCACGGTGCCTTCCTGATGATGGTGGCCATTGCGCTGGTGCTGGGCGTGACGCTGATCATCCCGATCGGCGGGGCCGACATGCCGGTGGTGGTGTCCATGCTGAACAGCTACTCCGGCTGGGCGGCAGCGGGTATCGGCTTTACGCTGAACAACCCGGTGCTGATCATTGCCGGCGCCTGCGTGGGCTCGTCCGGTGCCATTCTGTCCTACATCATGTGCAAGGCGATGAACCGTTCCATCGTCAGCGTGCTGCTGGGCGGCTTTGGTGCCGAAGCGGGGGGCGGCGGCAGTGCCGACACCGGGCCGAAGAACTACAAGTCCGGCTCCGCCGAAGACGCTACCTTCCTGATGAGCAACGCCGACAGCGTGATCATCGTGCCCGGCTACGGCCTGGCCGTATCGCGCGCCCAGCACGCCCTGCAGGAGTTTGCCGAGCTGCTGCACCAGAAGGGTGTGAATGTACGCTACGCCATCCACCCGGTAGCGGGCCGTATGCCTGGCCACATGAACGTGCTGCTGGCCGAAGCCGAAGTGCCGTACGAGCAGGTGCAGGAGATGGAAGAGATCAACTCCGACTTCTCCAATACCGACGTGGTACTGGTGATTGGCGCCAACGACGTGGTGAACCCGGCTGCGCAGAAAGACAAGGCCAGCCCGATCTACGGCATGCCGATTCTGGAAGCACACAAGGCACGCACCGTCATCGTGGTGAAGCGCTCGATGAGCGTGGGCTACGCCGGTCTGGATAACGAGCTGTTCTACATGGACAAAACCATGATGGTGTTCGGCGACGCCAAAAAGGTAGTGGAAGACATGCTGAAGGCGGTGTCGCACTAAGCTGCGGCCAACCTTGCAAGACAGCGCCCCGTTCGTGCCTGGCACGGCGGGGCGTTTTTGCGCCCGGGTCTGGCGGCGGTCACCCGGGCGGTTGTGGCCATTGCCTGCTGTTTGATGCGAGTCAATACCCGCTTGTATTAGGCTGGCTAATCTTTCGGGTCTATCCGGTCTGCACCGAGCAGGTGGCTCGCAAGCGTTATGGCACAGGTTCTCTACAACGACGGCAACCATAAATGCATCGCCTTTACCGACCTGGTACAGGGTGAGGGCATTCAGTCCAACCAGTTTGCCATTGTGCACGATGGTGACGGCATGCTGCTGGACCCGGGCGGCAACCTGACCTACAAGCACCTGCTGGCCGAAATGGCCGAACACTTTCTGCCTTCGCATACCCGCTATATTTTTGCCTCGCACCAGGACCCGGACATCATCGCCTCGGCCAACGGCTGGCTGCTGATTACCGACGCCCAGATCGTGATTGCCCAGGAGTGGACGCGCTTTATCCCGCATTTTTGCGTAAAAGGCGCCACCGAAGGCCGGCTGATCCCCATCCCCGCCCGCGGCATGACGCTGCCACTGGGCCGCACCCGGCTGGAAATCGTGCCGGCGCACTACCTGCACACCGTGGGGTTTTTTCAGGTGTACGACCCTATCAGCAAGATCCTGTTTTCCGGTGATATCGGCGCCTCGCTGATGGATGGCATCAGCGCGGCGCAGCCGGTAGAAGACTTTGACCGCCACCTGGTAGACCACCACATGTCCGGCTTTCATCGCCGCTACATGAGCAATAACCGCGCCGCCCGCCTGTGGGTCAACATGGTGCGCCAGATGGACGTGGAGTGGATCGTGCCGCAGCACGGCGCCTCGTACAAAGGCAAGGCCATGGTGAAGCGCTTCCTCGACTGGTTCGAAAAGCTGGAGTGCGGCACCGACCTGCTGTCCGAAGCCGACTTCCCGCCACGCCGCTAAACCATGTTGCTGCCAGACGACTTCACGCTGCTCTTGGCCGCCAGCCCCGCTGTCTTGCTGGCCGTGCTGCTGGTGCTGCGTCAGCGTCGTGCCCCGCCGCCGCCCGGTAGTCAGCTGCCGCCGCTGAAAATACTGCACCCGCAGCCAGCCGCCAGCCCCGCAGCCCAGCCCGCCACCGCTCCGGTGCCCGAGCCGGCCAGCCAGCGCTTGCCCGGCGGCCCCAGTGCCGAGCCTGCCGGCAGCACCGGGGCAGACGAGCTACAGCTGGACATCGGCGTAGCTGATACCGACCTGCTGACCGAAGCCGACGTTTACCTGCAGTTTGGCTACCTGGACCGCGCTGCGGCCCTGCTGCGTAGCTACGTAGACCACAACCCGCCCGCCAGCCGTGAACTGGCACGGCTACTGGGCCTGTACCTGCGCCTGCACGCCATCGACGACTTTACCGAGATACTGCAAAGGTTGGCCGCACTGGGCATCATGACCGAGGCTGACACCGCCCAAGCGGTAGTAGAAGGCCTGCGTTGCGACCCGGACAACCTGGCGCTGCGCGTGTTTGCCGAAGAGACCCTGGGCTGGGACATGGCCACGGTCAGCCGCCGTATCGGCCTGCGCCAGCCGGCCAGCCCTGCGCCACCGCCCGGCCCGCTGGCCAGCCCTGCCAGCACAGCAGGCGATGGCAGCCTGCAGCTGGTGTGTGGCAGCCAGGCGCTGGCCGCGCTGAACCCGCACGAGCGGATGGCGATTTGCCACCTGATGCCCACCCGCCAGGGCGTGCGCATCCTGCAGCAGCACGGCGAAATCGCCACCGCCATTGGTACGCTGGAAGCCCTGCTGGCGCAAACACGCCACCCGCTGACCCCGCTGATGGACATCCTGCACCTGTATTACCGCCAGGCCAATCTGGCCGGCTTTACCCGCCGTCTGTGGCAGAGCTTTGTACTGCTGGGCGAACACGGCGCGGCCCTGCGCGAGCGCCTGCTGCGCATGGGGTTTGCCCTGGGTAGCCACCCGGTGCTGGACGTACTGGCCAGCGCACCGGATAGCGCCCGGCTGGAAGCGCTGGGGCGAGAATGGGGTTTTGTCCCGCCCAGCGCCACTGCCGGTGGCGGCATACCGCTGGTGACCGTGCATGCCGCCGCCACCACGGCTACCCGGCACGATGCGCTGGCCGAAGCCGATGCCTACCTGGATTACGGCCAGACCGAGCAGGCGCTGGCGGTGCTGGAGCAAGCCGTGTTTGCCAACCCGGCCGACGTGCGCCTCTACCCGTTGCTGCTGGACCTGTACCAGCGCCTGGAGGCTACCGACCACCTGCGCGCGCTGCTGCAGCACTTGCGCCATACCCTGGGGCGGCCACCTGCCGAGGTCGCTACCCGCCTGGCGCAATTGCGCCAGTTTCTGAAACTGGATGACCCGCTGGAGGAAGCCCATGTCTGTCAGCACGCCGGCTGAGCCGATTACCGTACTCACCGCCGGCATGGACGAACGCAAGCTGGCGCTGTTCCGCATGGCGTTCCGCCTGCACACCCTGCATCGTTACTGTCTGGCCAGCGATCACCCGGCTACGCCCCAGGTGGCGATTGTGGATGTCGACAGCGCCAGCGGCTGGCAGGTGTGGCAGCAGTACCGCGAGCAACACCCGGCACTGCCGGCGCTGATTGTGACCGCCTACCCCAGCGACCATGCTCCGTCGCTGCAGATGGTGAAGCCGGTGCGCATGGAAAAGTTGTTTCCGTTACTGCGCCAGCTGTTGGCCGCACCCGGCCACGACACCCCCCTTGCGGCCAACCCCGTGCCTGCCGCACCCGCCGTGACGCTGCCGCCACCCGCCAGCGACCAAACCGCTCCCCCGCCCGCCCAGCGCCTTCCCCCCTCGCTGCCCATGCACGGCGATAGCCCTGCGGCCAACCCCGCCCCGCGCAGCAGCCAGCGCCGTACCCTGCAGCGCTTTCACCCGGCGGGCACCATCTATGGCCTGCTGGTGGCCGCGGCCCGCCAGAAGCAGCCACAACAGCTGCACTGCGAGCAGCGGCTGTTTGCCACGGTCGACCCGGTGCAGGGCCAGGTAGCGCTGTATACCACGCTGTCCAGCGTGCAGCAGCTGTGCGAGCTGAACGGCCTGCGCCTGGGTACCGAGACGCTCGCCACCCAGCCGGTGGGGGAACCCGCGTTGCGCTTGCCGTTGTCCACCCTGCTATGGCAAGTGGCGCTGTGGAGCTGCCGTGGCCGCCTGCTGGCCGGTATCGACCCGGACACGCCGCTACGCCTGCGCCAATGGCCCAACCTGACGCGGCTGGCACCGCTGCCGGGTGCCCTGCGTATTGCCGGGTTGTGGTCACGCACCCCCACCAGCCTGCGCGTGGCGGTCAGCCTGCTCAAGATGGAGCCTGGCCCGCTGTGCAATTTCATTGCTGCCAGCCATGCGCTGGGCCTGCTGGAACAAGTGGGCAAGGCAAACGAGGCGGCCTCTGCCGCTACCCGGCCGGCCACGCCGGCCCCCGCCCCCTTGCCCCCGGCACGACAGAGCCTGCTGTCGCGCCTGCTGGGGCGGATCAAGAACCTGTAGGTGTTTTGCATGCGACCCAGTGACAACAAAATCCTGTTTGCCGGCCCGGTAGGGGCAGGCAAGACCACGGCCATTGCCAGCCTGTCGGACATTCCGCCGGTCACCACCGACGCCACCGCCTCCGACATGACGCTGGACCGCAAAGGCCACACCACCGTAGCGCTGGACTACGGTGTGCTGATGCTGGACGACGACACCAAGGTGCACCTGTACGGCACGCCGGGCCAGGAGCGCTTCGACTTTATGTGGGACATTCTCAGCCAGGGCGGTATCGGCCTGATCCTGCTGCTGGATAACACGCGGCCCCACCCCATCCGCGACCTGCAATTTTTCCTGAAAGCCTTTGACCGGCTACTGCAGGATGCACCGCTGGTCGTGGGCATTACCAAGACCGACCTGGCCGCCACCCCCACCACCACGCACTACGCCGACATTCTGGAAACACTGGGCCTGCGCCCGCCGATTTTCGAGGTAGACGCGCGCAACCGCGAAGACATCAAGACGCTGGTGTGTGCGCTGCTGTACTCCATCGACCCGGGGCTGGAGGGCTAGCGCCATGGACAGCACGCTCAGCCTGAATGGCACGCTCTACGCCGAGCTCACCCCTGCCGGTGCCTGGTATGCGGTGAGTACGCGAGACGAGAGCAGCGACCGGCACCTGTTGCTGCAGCTGTTACAGCATGGTGGCGAGCTGGCGCTGACCGAGGCCCGCCTGCTGGAATGGAGCGCGGCAGACAGCCCGGCACACGCGCTCGCCGTGCTGTACCGCCTGCAACGCCTGGGTTTTGTCAGCGGCCGCAGCGATGCCCGCAGCGTACCTGCCGGTAGCCTGGAAAGCCGCTTGCCAGCCTTGTTGGCCGCCTTGTCCGGCGAAGGCCGTGCGCTGCTGGCCGACGATAACGGGCTGTACTACGCCACCGCCGGTTTTCGCCACGAGGCGGCCGAGCAGATTGCCGCGCTAGCCGGCGACATCATCACCCTGAGCCGCCGCCACACCCGCCTGCTGAACCAGAACCTGGGCCTGGGCGCCCAGGCCTGGGCATTGATCGACCCTGCCGGCCAGGCCGAGCTGGGTTTTCACCCGCTGTATCTGGGCCGCCAGTCGTTTGTATTGGTGATTGGCGGCCAACCCCGACTGGGCGATAACGCCTTTGTTGCCATGACCGAGGCGCTGTGCCGCCGTTACGCCTGAACGATTACCGGAAACCACCACCATGCGCGAACAACTGCTCAAATCCATCCTTAGCGACCTCAATGGCGCGTCGGCCGATATCGAAGCCTCGGCCATCATCTCGGCCGACGGCCTGACCATGGCCGCCCTGCTGCCGCAGGGGGTAGACGAAGACCGTGTCGGTGCCATGGCCGCCGCCATGCTGTCGCTGGGCGAGCGTACCGCGCGCGAGCTGGCGCGCGGCGAGCTGGAGCAAGTGATGGTAAAAGGCGATGCCGGCTATATCCTGATGAGCTACGCCGGACGCGATGCCGTACTCACGGTGATTGCCCGCAAAGAAGCCAAGCTGGGGCTGATTTTTCTGGACGCCAAGCGCGCAGCGCGCAGCGTGGAAGAAATCCTGTAGTCGTGGTTTGCTCTATGCATAAATAACATAGCTGTTTATCATGCAGCCACGGACTGTATAGAGATCACCATGAAAAAAACCACGCTGATGACCAGCTTGTTGCTGGTTCTGGGCGGCCACGCGCTGGCCGAGCCGCTGACTTTTGGTTGGCTGGAAAGCGGCACCGTCCGTCGCCAGAAGTTTGAAAAGCATTTCCTGATAGGCGACACGCTGCAGCAGTTTGAGGTGGGCAAAAAGCAGGTGAGCCTGCCTGCCGGCAGCTGGGTCATTAGCGAAGTGAACACCTTCGCGCCCGATATTACCCAGGTAGGCAGTGGCGAGGTAGATGGCGCCACCGCCGATGCAGCGCTGGGGCTGGAAGACCCGCAAAGCGGTGACCAGATCTATCTGCAAACCCTGATTTCGCCCCCCTCCAACCGTATCTGGCTATCGTCGCTTAGCCGCAGCTGTCGCGAAGACGGTGAGGCCGGGGCTGAGGTGGTGTACCAGCAGCAGATTGACAGCAAGAAAACCGACCGGCAAAGCTGCGTCAAAATCAGCGGCCGCAAGGCGGTGGATAAAGCCAGTGGCGAAGCCAGGCTGGTGTTGACCACCAGCGTGATGGAAAGCCGCGATGGTGATTATCTGGCCTACGACCACACGCGTGTCGTGCCACTGCAGTCCGGGCAGGCGAGCGATCTGGCGTCACTGGATAAACCCACCCGTGCCTTTATCGCCAGCCAGATGCGCTGGGGCGTGGCGCTCAAAGCGAGCATTGCGCGGCAGATGGGCTGGTAGCCCGCCCGAGCGCCCTGAATAACCCGCCCTGCCGGCAACGGTGCGGCGGGTTTTTTGATGGCGGCGCCGCCGTTACGCCGTGTGTCCCCCCTCGCGCAGGCGGCGGTAAAACGTGCTGCGGCTGATGCCCAGCGCCCGTGCCGCCGCGCTGGCATTGCCGCCGTGCTGTTGCAGCAGGCCGTGTAGCGTACTGGCGGTATGGCGCGGGCCGGCATCCTGGCCGCGCAGCGTGGCGGGCAGGTGGTCGGGGGTCAGTACGGTGCCATCGTCTGCCAGGGCCAGCAGGGTGCGCAGCAGGTTGTCCAGCTGGCGCAGGTTACCCGGCCACGGGTAACGGCGGATAAAGTCGGCCAGCGCTGGCGACAGGGTAATGCCACGCGCGGCACTGCCATGCTGTAGCAGCAGGTTGGCTGCAATCTGCGCCACGTCGCCGCGCTCGCGTAGCGGTGGCAGCGTCAGCGGGTAGTGGCACAGCCGGTAGTACAGGTCGGCGCGAAAGCGCCCGGCGGCGACCTCTTGTTCCAGCTGGCGATGGGTGGCGGCCACAATGCGCACGTCTACTTTTTGCCCGGCACCGCCGCCTAGCGGCACCACCAGCCGCTCTTGCAGCACGCGCAGCAGCCTGGCCTGCAGGCTCATGGGCATGTCGCCGATTTCATCCAGAAACAGCACGCCACCGTCGGCTTCGCGCAGGCGGCCTTTCGCCCCCTGACGCCGGGCGCCGGTAAACGCGCCTTCCTCGTAGCCAAATAGTTCGGACTCGATCAGCCCTTCCGGGATGGCGGCGCAGTTTACCGCCACCAGCGGGGCCGCTGCGCGGCTGCTGAGGCGGTGCAGCGCCTGCACAAAGCGCTCCTTGCCAGCGCCGGTTTCACCCAGTACCAACACCGGGATATCGGCTTCCAGCAGGCGGCGAGCGGTATCCAGCATGCCCGGTGGTAGCGCCAGGTCTTGCTTGCGGCCAACCTTGTCGCTCGTACCGTCATGACGCACGCTCGCGGCCGGCCGGCGCAGGCTGGTGGCGGGCGAGCCGGTGTGCAGCAGCGCCGTACCGTGGCTGAGCGCCGCTTGCCGGGGGGGCAGCAGGCTGGCCGAATACAACTGCCCGCCGTGGCGTAGCGAAGCCATGCCGCTGCCGTGGCGGCTAAGCCAGTGCTCCATGCTCAGGCCGGATAGCCCGGCAAAGCGGGTCTGGCCCAGGCAGTGCCAGTCCAGCCCCAGCAGCGCGAGCGCGGCACGGTTGGCCGCACGCAGTACGCCGTCGTCGTCAAACGCCAGCCGCGCGCAACGCGGGGTGGCCAGTGTGGCCGGGTCGGGGGCAAAGCGCAGCTCGTGCAGGTTGCGGGTGTGTTCGTCGAACAGGCGTTGTTCGATATGACGCACCGCGGTGACTACCTGTAGCTGCTGTGCCTCGCCCAGCTTGCGCGGCAGGCCGGAAACGTCCAGCACGCCCAGCATCTGCCCTTGCGGGTCGACGATGGTGCTGGCAGTGCAGGATAGCTGGCGGTTGCGCTCCAGATAGTGCTCGCTGCCGCGCACGCGTACCGCGCTGCCGGTGACCAGCGCGGTGCCGATGGCATTGGTGCCGCGTACGTCTTCACGCCAGTCCATGCCCGGTAGCAGCGCCACGCGTTCGGCCCGGTCCAGAAAGGCCGGGTGGCCCATCTGGTTCAGGATCACGCCGTCGCGGTCAGCCACAATCACCACATGGCCTTCGTCCACCACGCTGTCGAACAGTGCATCGATCGCAGGCCTGGCCAGCTGTAGCCAGTCGGCATTGTCTTGCTGGCGTTGTGTCAGGCGCTGGCTATCCAGCCGCTCTGGCGGGCGTAGCCGAGCCGCCGACAAGCCCAGGCCCAGGCAGCGCCGCCAAGAGTGCAGGATGGGCTGCGGTACGCTGTTTTCCGGTAGCTCGTCACCGTCAAAAAAACGGCGGCGGATTTCGGCCAGGGGCAGGGTAGACATGGTGTTCTCCGTACTGTGTCACGGTGTTGCGACAGCTGTGTCAGTCTGGCACAGCCAGCGGCAGCCTGCAGGGCTGATCGTGCCACTGGCAGCCTGCCGAAGCGGCCTGTCAAAAAACCTTGGTTTATTGCAATGCAGCATGCATACGCTGGATTGCAGCACGGGCGGGCCATGTAGTAAAGCTGCGCTGCAGCATGGCTGCGGGCTGGCACGGCAGCTGCAGTGTGGTGTTTACACCCGGCGAGGTGACACCAACACCAAGGAGACACAGATGAGCGCGATTACCCCGGCACAATACGGCCTGAACCTGAAAACCCGTTACGCCAACTTCATCAATGGCCAGTGGCAGCCACCGGTCAACGGCCGCTATTTCGAGAACATCACCCCGGTAACCGGCCAGGTACTGTGCGAGATTCCGCGTTCTGACGCGGCCGATATCGAGCTGGCGCTGGACGCCGCCCACGCCGCCAAGGGAGCCTGGGGCAAAACCAGCGTAGCGCAGCGCGCGCTCATCCTGCACCGCATCGCCGACCGCATGGAGCAGCACCTGGCCACGCTGGCCACGGTGGAAACCTTTGACAACGGCAAACCTATCCGCGAAACCACCCACGCCGACTTGCCGCTGGCGATCGACCATTTCCGTTACTTTGCCGGCTGCATCCGCGCACAGGAAGGCAGCATCGGCGAGATCGACGCTACCACCGTGGCCTACCACTTCCACGAGCCACTGGGCGTGGTGGGCCAGATCATCCCGTGGAACTTCCCGCTGTTGATGGCTGCCTGGAAAATTGCCCCGGCGCTGGCGGCCGGTAACTGCATCGTGCTGAAACCGGCCGAGCAGACTCCGCTGTCCATCCTGGTATTTGCCGAGCTGGTGGGCGACCTGCTGCCACCGGGCGTGCTCAACGTGGTCAACGGCTACGGCCGCGAGGCCGGCATGCCGCTGGCCACCAGCAAGCGCATCGCCAAGATCGCCTTTACCGGCTCTACCCCGGTGGGCCGCCTGATCATGAACTACGCCAGCGAAAACCTGATTCCGGTCACGCTGGAGCTGGGCGGCAAATCGCCGAACATCTTCTTTGACGACGTGGCGGCCAAAGACGACGCCTTCTTCGACAAAGCCATCGAGGGCTTCGTGATGTTTGCGCTGAACCAGGGCGAGGTGTGCACCTGCCCAAGCCGCTCGCTGGTACACGAGTCCATCTACGACCGCTTTATGGAGCGCGCACTCAAGCGCGTGGCCGAAATCAAGCAAGGCAACCCGCTGGACCCGTCCACCATGATCGGCGCGCAGTCGTCGCAAGAGCAGATGGACAAGATCCAGGGCTACCTGCAGCTAGGCAAGGACGAAGGTGCCACCGTGCTGGCTGGCGGTGAGCGTGCCCACCTGGGCGGCGGGCTGGAAAACGGCTTTTATATTCAGCCTACCGTGTTCCAGGGCCATAACCAGATGCGCATCTTCCAGGAAGAAATCTTTGGCCCGGTGCTGTCGGTGACCAAGTTCAAGGATATCGATGAAGCGTTGCATATTGCCAACGATACGCTGTTTGGTCTGGGTGCCGGTGTGTGGACGCGCAATATGAACACGGCCTTCCATATGGGCCGCAGCATTGAAGCGGGCCGCGTGTGGACCAACTGCTACCACGCCTACCCGGCCCATGCGGCATTTGGTGGCTATAAACAGTCCGGTATCGGCCGCGAAACCCACAAAATGATGCTGGATCACTACCAACAGACCAAAAACCTGCTGGTGAGCTATAGCGAAGACAAACTCGGCTTCTTCTAAAACCTGGCTGCGGCTGCCGCCTGTCTGCCGCCCATCGGGTGGGGGCGAGGTGATGGCCGCCCCGCTTCCTCCCCTGTTTGTCGTGGTCGCTCGCGGCGGGCAGTTTGGCTGCCACCTGATGTTTCTCAACACAGGTGGCATTTTTTATGGAGATCATTGGCATTGAGACAGGCTAATCTATAAAAAATAAAACCATAAGCCGGGGCTGGCCCCGGTATGCGCACAACGACAACCGATGGAGCATTCATGCTGTTTTTCAACAAGAAACGTTCTTCTGCCACCCAGACGGCCAGTACTGCCCAAGCGGCAGAGTTGATGCATATCGTTCGTACCGACAACCAGGGTTACGAGCAGGCGCTGGCGGCCAAGGCCAGCGGCAGCATCAAACTGGTACTGGGTTACGTGAACCCGGCGGCCAACCTGGAGCAAGTAGGCCGCAGCGTCGCGCGCCATTTCCCGCAAGCCAAAGTGGTACTCACCACCACCGCAGGCGAGCTGTGCAGTGCCAGCCGCCAGGACACGCTGTACCTGCCCGCCAACGGCCAGTGGCAGACCATGGTGTTCCAGCTGCTGGACGCCGCGCTGGTGTCGGATGTGCACGTGGCGGCGGTGCCGCTGGCGTGCGAAGACATCAAGGCCGGCCAGCCCAGCCTGAGCCACGAAAACCGCCTGGCCAAGCTGAAAGACAACGTTGGCCGCATCAATCTGCCGTTTGCCATGCGCCACGACGAGGGCTTTGTGCTGACGCTGGTCGATGGCCTGTCCAATAGCGAAAGCTATCTGATGGAGGCGCTGTACGAATCCGGCAAGCTGCCCTACCTGTTTGTGGGCGGCTCGGCCGGTGGCCCGCTGGATTTCAGCATGACGCGGCTGTACGACGGCCAGCAAGTGCGCGATGGCCATGCCGTGTTTGCTTTTATCAAATTGGCGCCGGCCTACCGTTACGGCATTTTCAAGAGCCAGAACTTCGAAGACAG
This sequence comes from Neisseriaceae bacterium, assembly GCA_027484385.1. Classification (GTDB taxonomy): domain Bacteria; phylum Pseudomonadota; class Gammaproteobacteria; order Burkholderiales; family Chromobacteriaceae; genus Vogesella. The sequence continues at coordinate 23,185 of JAIXTB010000014.1, forward strand.
CGGCACCAGCTTTACCATTGCCAAAGCCAGTAACGAGCTGCGCCGCGTGTATTCGGTCATCGATAGCCAAAGCGGCGAGATTCGCCCCGTCCTGGACGCCCTGTGCCAGCACTTCCGCTGCCAGCGCGGCGAGCTGGGTGCCAAGCTGCAGAGCCACAGCTTTGGCATCAAGATCCAGGACGAGCTGTTTGTGCGCTCGGTACTGGCCATCAACGAGCAAGACGGCTACCTGCAGTTTGCCTGCGACCTGGCCTTTGGCGAGCAGCTGTTCCTGGTGCGCAGTGTCGACCTGGCCGAACGCACCGCCCGCGATTTCGAGCAGTTCAGCCGTGGCAAGCCGCAGCCGGTGGCCGGCATCCTCAACGACTGCATCCTGCGCCGCCTTAACAACGCCAGCGCGCTGGCGCGCGCCAATGTGTACGGCGACATCCCCACCGCCGGCTTTTCCACCTTTGGCGAGCTGCTGGGCGTGAACATCAACCAGACGCTGACGGCCATTTTCTTTTACCCGGCCAGCGACACCTTCCGCGACGACTTCGTCGACCGCTTCCCGGTGCACTACGCCAACTTCAAGAACTACTTCTATCGCCGCGAGCTGCAACGCGCGCGCATGACCGGGCAGATGAAGAGCCGGGTGATCGAAGAGCTGAACGGCTACAAAGCCTTTGCCGGCCAGCTGATGGAGAGCCTGCCACTGTTCCGCGATACCACCGCCCAGCTGGTAGAGCACCTGGGCGGCATCGAGCAAGACATCAGCCGTTTTGGCCACGAAGTGATCCAGGGCGCGCAAACCGCCAGCAGTGTCACCGGCCGCATTGGCGCACTGGAAAAAGACGCCCAGCAGATTGGCGAAGTCATGCAAATGATCAAGAAAATCGCCGAGCAAACCAACCTGCTGGCGCTGAACGCGGCCATCGAAGCCGCCCGCGCGGGCGAAGCAGGCCGTGGCTTTGCCGTGGTCGCCGACGAGGTACGCAAGCTGGCCAACACCACGCAGGCCAACCTGGATGCCACTGGCGGCGCGGTAGACAACGTGATGAACGGCGTGCGCGATGTGGGCGGCGATGTGCGCGGCATGGGCAGCCAGGTCAGCGGCTTTGCTGGCGAAATGGCGCAGGTGGTAGACAAACTGCACCAGCTGGCCGGTACCTCGCAAGACAGCAAACAGCGCGTGGACAGCATGCTGGCGCAAACCGAAAGCCTGTACACCCGCATGCGCGAGGTAGACCGCGAGCTGGATGCCATCCTGCAGCTGGAAAAACAGTAAGCCCCTTGCCAGGCCACCCCGCCATCCCTGCCCCGCTGCCCCTGATACGGGTAGCGGGGTTTTTCATGGTGGCGATGTCACATCGTGTGACGCCATTCACATTTGTTAAACCCGCCAGCATTGACCCTGGCCACGTTGCTGGCATAAGCTGCCCCGCTAATAGCCAACAGGAGCACGAGATGAAACATAGAGGCCGGAATATTGCCATGATGTCGCTACTGGTGGGCGCCTGCGCCAGCAGCACCGTGCCGCAGCAGGGCCAGTGGCAGCAAACCGGCCCCGATGGCCAGCCGCAGCAAACCCTGCAGCTGAAAGACGGCCAGCTATCGGCTAGCGCCGGTTGCAACCGGATGTTTGGCAGCGCCCGTATTGAACAAGGCCGCCTGGTGGTCGGCCCGCTCGCCAGTACCCTGATGGCCTGCGCGCCGGAAGCCATGCAGCGCGAGCAAGCGTTGGCCGCACTGCTGCGCAGCCGCCCGCAAGTGCGCCTGGACGGTGACAAACTGCTGATCGGCGAAGTGGCCCAGCAACAGGTATGGCAGCCGGTGGCCGCCCCTGCTCCCGCCCACGTTACCAAGCCGGTACCAGCGGTAGTGACACCTGCCGCAGCTGCTGCAGAGCAGGTGACTCAGCGCCTCATCTACGTAGCCCCCGAGCGCCGCACCTGCATGGGTGTGGCCCCGATGCAATGCCTGCAAGTGCGCGAACGCGCCAACCAGCCGTGGCAACACCACTACGGCGAGATCGAAGGCTTCACCCCCGAGGCCGGCACCGCCTACCGCCTGCGCATCCGGGAGATCAAGGTAGCCAACCCGCCGGCCGACGCGCCAGATCGCCGCTGGGTGCTGGACAGCATCGTCGAACAGATCCGTATCGCACCGTAAGTTCTGCGGGATGGACTGTCAGCCATACCAAAGCCCCGGCATGCCGGGGCTTTGTCTTGCTTGAGGTTGGCCACATGCGGCCAACCTCAGGCAGGTAGCGGGTTCATCGTGTGATCTGCCTGTTGCAAGGTGCCCAAGTCAATAATCCGGTCCGCCATCTGCAGGGTTTGTGGCCGGTGCGCCACGGCGATACGCGTAATGGGCAGTTGACGCAGTTGTTCGTTGATGCGCTGTTCCAGTGCCAGGTCGAGGTGGCTGCTGGCTTCGTCCATGAACAGGATGTCCGGCTGGCGGTATAGCGCCCGTGCCAGTAGCACGCGCTGCTTCTGCCCGCCGGACAAGGTGCTGCCCATATCGCCTACCAGCGTGTTGTAGCCCATGGGCATGGCCATGATGTCGTCGTGGATGCACGCAAGGGTGGCGCAGTGTTCGACGCGAGCCAGGTCCAGGCGAGGGTCAAACAGGGCAATGTTCTCGGCCAGCGAACCGGACAGTAGCTGGTCGTTCTGCATCACGGCAGCGATACGCTGGCGATACTGGCTACCAAGCTGGCGGATGCTGATGCCGCCGTAGCGGATATCGCCGGACTCGGCTTGCAGCAGCCCTAGCATCAGCTTCAGCAACGTGGTCTTGCCCAGGCCGGACGGGCCGCGAATGGCCACGAACTCCCCCTGGCGTATGTGCAGGTCCAGCTGTGACACCACGGCTGGCAGAAAGCTGCCATAGCGGAATACCAGGCCGTGCACGCTAAGGTCGCGGTGCGGCAATTGTTGGCCAAGAAACGGTGCTGCGTCTGTTTGTTCCGGTTCGGTATGCACAATATCCGCCAGCCGCTCAGCGTACAGGCGCACCATGCCCAGGTTGACCAGCTTGTCGATCAGCGCATCCAGCCCACCGATAAACTGGTCTTTCCACGCCAGATAGGCCAGCAGGGCGCCCACCGTCATGCTGCCTGCCAGTACGGCCTGTGCCCCCAGCCACAATACGGCTGCTTGTTCGGCGGTGGTCAGCACGCCTTGCAGCAGCATGAAGGCCAGGTCGAGGCGGCGGATGCGCAGGCCTTCGTTGGTGGTGAGCACCAGCCGGCGCAGCCATTCGTCGCGCCGGGTGCCTTCGCCGGCAAACAGTTTCACCGTTTGCATGCCGCGCAGGGTTTCCAGAAAGTGGGAGTCCAGCTCGGCACGGCTGACGATTTGCGCTTCTTGAGCATGGCGCACCGGGGCAAAGCGTAGCCAGCGCGTCAGACCGTATAACAGCACAAAGCCCAACGCCAGCATGGCCAGCAGCGGGTTGTAAAGGCACATCAGGCAGAACGCCACCAGCGCCACCACGCCGTCCAGCAGTCCTTCCACCAGCTGGGTGGTAAGCGTGTCCTGGATGTCGTGCAAGCTATGAAAGCGCGACACCACGTCGCCGACATGGCGTTTTTCGAAGTAGCGCATCGGCAGCCGTAGCAGGTGTTCGAACACCCGCGTCTGCCACAGCACGTTCAGCCGGGTGGCCAGGTGGGTAATGACCCAGCTGCGTACAAAGCGGGTGGCGGTACGCATCAGCCCCAGCCCGGCCGTGGCGATCACCAGTAGCAGCAACAGCTCGCGGTCCAGGCTGACCAGTACTTCGTCCATCAGCCACTGCATCAGCAAGGGGCCGGCCAGCACAAACACCTGCAAGGCCAGCGATAGCGCAAATACGTGCAGTAGCCCGGCGGCCAGGCCATCCACCCGGCCCATCAGCTGGCGCAGGCGTACCGGCTGCCGGCGGTCTTCCTGGATAAAGCTATCGGTGGGCTGCAGCTCCAGTGCCACGCCAGTGAAGTGCTGGCTGCATTGTGTCAAGCTGATTTTGCGCTTGCCGGTGGCGGGGTCGTGTACCCAGACGTGGCGGCGGCCAACCTTGGCCAGCACCACAAAGTGGTCCATATCCCAGTGCAGTACTGCCGGGCAGCGTAGCTGCGGCAGTTCGTCCAGTTCCAGCCGCACGGCGCGGCCGTTCAACCCTAGGGTGCTGGCAATCGTTATCAGCTGGCGCAGGTTCATGCCACCCAGTGGAATATCGAAACGCCGGCGCAGGTTGGGCAGGTCAACCAGCTGGCCGTAATAGCCCGCCACCATGGCGACACAGACCAGGCCGCATTCTGCGGCTTCGGTCTGGCGCAGCATGGGCAGGCGCCGGCGCCAGCCGGTTTGTAGCGCGCTGAGCCAGCCGGTGTGGCCGTATTTATCCATGCGCGCTCCCGGCCACGCTGCGTTGCAGGCCAAGCAGCGGCTCCAGCAACCACTCCCATAACTGGCGGCGTTCTACCAGCACATCGGCTTCCAGCTTCATGCCGCTTTGCAGCGTCTGTGGCCGGCCATAGGCCGACACATGCTGTTGTGCCAGGTTCACCAGTAGCCGGTAGTAGCTTTCTTTTTCCGGCAAGCCCGCGGGCAAGGCCGCTGGGTTCAGTACGGCACGCGTTACCTCCTGCACGCTGCCGCGCTGTACGCCAAATTTCTGGTACGGGAAGGCCTGGTAGCGCAGCGTCACCGCCATGCCGGGGCGGATAAAGCCGATATCACGGCTGGGTACGTACAGTTCGGCCTGGTAGCGGGCTGGTGCCGGCACAATGGCCAGCAGTGCTTCCTGTTCGGCAATAGCCTGGCCGGGGCGGGCTTGCAGTGCGGTAACCAGGCCGCTACGCGGGGCAACGACGGTGATTTCACGGCGCCCCTGCTGCAGGGCGCGCTCGCCCGCCAGCGCCGACAGGTCGCGGCCCAGACTGCGGTTTTCGTTATCTGCGGCCAACGGCAGCTGTTGTGCCTCGGCCCGGGCACTGGCCAGCAGGCGTGCTACTTCGGCCTGGGCGGCTTGTAGCGCAGCGATCTGGCCATCGGCCTGCATCAGCTCGGCTTGCTTGTCTTCCAGCGAGGCGGCAGACACAAAGCCTTCGGCGACGAGTTGTTGCTGCCGCTGTAGCGCCTTGCCGGCCAAAGCGCTGCGCGATTGTGCCAGCGCGGTTTGGCGGGCCAAACCATCCAGCTGGCTTTGCAGTTGTGCCATCTTATGGCTGGCCTCTGCGCGGCGGGTAGCGTACAGGGCTGCCAGTGTTTGCTGGCTTTGCTGAAGACTTTGGCTGCGGGCATCCAGCTGGCGCAGCACTTGCTGCTGTACTTCACCCCCCGCCACCGCGCGGTCGGAGTACAGGCGCAGCAACACCTGCCCGGCTTGCACCTGCTGGCCCTCGTGCACGGCCAGGCTGGCCAGCGTACCGGCCTGCGGTGCGTGCACGCGCAACAAGCCTGCCACCGGTACCAACTGGCCCATCGCCCTTGCCTTGCGGGTATATTCTCCCAGCCACAAAAACAGGATGACGCCCAGCGCACACGCGGCCAACAGCAGGCTGCTCCAGCGCCACGGGCTGCGCCCCAGCTGGAGTGGCGGGCCGTCGCTACGCTGATAGCGATGGGTAAGGGCGTCGGGTCGGAAAAGAGAGGTATCGGTGGGCATAGTCTTGTATCAGCGCCTGGACGGCGGCATGCCTGCGGGCGGTACACCATTCGTATCGTAAAGTTGCCTAGTGCCGCCTGCTGTTGCTGTTTACTCGTAAGCTGGCGGTTTATTGATGTGTTTCACGCCATCAGGCCTGCCGCTTGGCGGGCTGATTGCCAGGTTTGACAGGGGAAAGCAGCCGGAAGAAAATCGCCGAGCGAGACAGCCCGGCGATTGCAGTCAACCTTGCGTCAACAAGGTCGAATTCCTTGGTTCAGGTATTCAGACGGCTGCGCTGTTCTCGCGCCACAAGCTTTCCCAGTCTTGTTCCGGCGTCACCTTACCGATCAGCCAGCACACCGGTTCACCCGTCCAGCGCAGCAGTTTGCC
>JAIXTB010000004.1 GCA_027484385.1 Neisseriaceae bacterium
ACGGCCGAGGCGTGGACGTGGCCGGGCAAAACCGGCTGAAACAGTGGAACGATTACCGCATGGTGGGTCTGCCGCAGCGCAGCGTGGCGCTAACCGGCACCGCGCCCAACGCCGCCGTGGTGGGCACCGGCGTAGCACGTGTATTGCAGCTGTGTGGCCCCTTGCAGGTGAAGCACTGCCCGCAGCCGCTGCCTGTACACCAGCAGGGTAGCGCCATGCCGGCAGACCTGGCGGCTTTGCCTGTCGCCGCGCCTGCGGCCAACGTTGGCCGCGTGCAGATCGAACTGCTCGCCGCCCGTGCCAGCGGCGCACCCAATGTCGCCAGCCTGCAAGTGGTCAAGGCCGAACAGCAGGGCGTGAAGGCGCTGGACGATATCAGCGTGCAGCTGCATCTGGCTCAGGCGCAGCAGCTGGTCTACGGCCAGGACACCCCACAGGTCAGCGCCATTGTGCTGCAGCTACGCCATAGCAGCGACATGCCCGCCGCGCGGGCCCGGCTGGCGCAGCTGCTGCAAGGCGGCAGCCAGCCGCTGGTGGTGCAGGACTTTGCCACCCTCAACCCGCAGTACGGCCAGATCACCGGCATGTTTGCCGCCATCCTCGGCTTTGTGGCGGTGCTGATCGGCGCCATCGTGCTGTTTACCGTGGGTAACACCATGAGCATGGCGGTGGTGGAGCGCACGGTGGAAATCGGCACCCTGCGTGCGCTGGGCCTGCGCCAGGCGGGCATCCGCCGCCTGTTTGTCAGCGAAGGCCTGTTGCTGGGCGCGGCTGGTGCGCTACTGGGCAGCCTGCTGGCGCTGGCTGTAGCGTGGCTGATCAACCATAGCGGCCTTACCTGGCTGCCGCCGGGCAATAGCGAGCGCATCCCGCTGCTGGTGCGCGTGGCCGGCGAATACGGCATGCTGCTGGCTACCGCCGTGGGCTTGATCGTGCTGTCGGTACTGTCAGCCTGGTGGCCGGCCCGTCGCGCCGCCCGTCTGGATATCGTGGAGGCCCTGCGTCATGCGTAACATCCTGTTTACCCTGTGGTTGGCCGCAGGGCTTGCCCAGGCGGCACCGGACGCGCAGCAACTGCTGGCCGCCAGCGATGCCATTCGCAACCCTGGCCAGTCGTTTTCGCTGGACAACACGCTGATCGAATACCGCAACGGCCGCGAGCAGGGCCAGACCCAGCTGCAGATCTACGCGCGCCCGGCCAGCGATAGCGGCCAGTACCGCAACCTGATCCGCTTTCTGGCCCCGCTGCGCGACGCGGGCAAGCTGATGCTGAAAAACGGCAACGAACTGTGGTTCTACGACCCGGCCAGCAAGGCCAGCGTGCGCATCTCGCCGCAGCAGCGCCTGCTGGGCCAAGCGGCCAACGGCGACGTGATGACGGTGAACCTGGCGCGCGATTACCGCGCCCGGCTGGACGGCGAAGAAAGCATCCAGGATGGCGAGCGCCAGCAGCGCGCCAGCTACCGGCTGTTGCTGCAGGCCAGCCATAGCGATGTGACCTATCCGCGCATTACGCTGTGGGTGGATGCGGCCAACAGCCGGCCATTGAAAGGCCAGTTCTATAGCGATAGCGGCCGCCTGCTGAAAACCGCCTTCTACCGGCGCTACCAGCTGCAGCTGGGTGTACAGCGCCCGTCGGAGACGGTGATCATCGACGGCCTGGACCCGAGCTGGATTACCGTGATGCGCACCGGCAACCTGGCGGCGCGTGATATTCCGGAAACCTGGCTGCAGCGCGACTACCTGCCGCGCTTCCGTGCGGAGTAGGCCATGCGTTGCCTGAGCCTCTGCTGGCTACTGGCTGCCGTGCCACCATTGGCGCTGGCCGATACCACCGCCGAGCTGGACGCGCTGGCGCTGGCCGACGGCGCGGTGAGCCAGCCGCAGGCCGACACCCCGCTGCATGGCCAGCTGCAGCTGTCACGCTGGCAAGGCGGCCATTGGCAAGGCTTTGCCAGCGTACGGCTGGATAGCGTACTGCAGCCCGGCCTGCATGCAGTGCTGGCCGACCGGCTGGACTTCCGGCCGCTAGCCGGCGGGCCTGCCCAGGTGAACTCGCTGCAGGAAGCCTACCTGAGCTGGCAGCCCTCACCCGGGCAGGCGCTGGACGTTGGCCGCATGAACCCGCGTAGTGGCGTAGCCCTGGGCTTCAACCCGATTGATGTATGGCGTGACAGCAGCCTGCGCGCTGCAACCTCGGCCGACCCGACCAGCGCCCGCGACAACCGCCTGGGTGTGGTGATGCTGCGTGCCCAGCACTTGTACGATGGCGGCAGTGTCGGCGTGCTGCTGGCGCCTGCGCTGGCCAGTGCGGCCAACCCGGCGCCGTGGTCGCCGGACTGGGGTAGCAGCAACCGCCGCGAGCGCTGGCAGCTGCAAGCCAGCACAACAGGTAGTGGTAGCCTGCGCACGCAGTACTTGCTAGCTGGAGGGGCCGGCGAGGCGCTGCAGCCAGGCGTAGCGGCTAGCCTGCTGTGGGGCGATGCCACCACGCTGTACGGCGAAGCCAGCGCCAGCCGCAGCCACGACCTGGCCGGCAGTGGCGCGCGCCGCTGGCGGGGGCTGGCCGTCGCCGGGGGCAGCTACACCACAGCGGGTAAGCTCACGCTGGCGGCCGAGTATCACCATAACGGCCGCGCACTCAGCCAGGCGGAATGGGGGGGGCTCGGTGGCCGCAGCTATGGCCAATACCGGCAGCAGGCCCGCCAGGCGGCTTTGCCGGCGACACGACAACAGCTGTTTTTCTATGCCGATTGGCAGGATTTTTTGCGCCCGCAGCTGGCCGTCACCGCGCTGC
>JAIXTB010000157.1 GCA_027484385.1 Neisseriaceae bacterium
GCGTGGTGTACGTGGATCAGCATACGCTTGGCGCTAAAACGCTGGGCAAGGTGCAGGTTTATGTACAGCCCGGCGGCTCGGACGATATCGATGAAACCCTGGACGTGTTACGCCCCGCCCAGGTGGCGGCGCTGCGGCGCTTTGTGGCGCACGGTGGGCACTATCTGGGTATTTGCGCGGGGGCGTATCTGGCCGCACAGTACAGCGATAAGGCAGCGGGGCGGCGTGCCTTTGGCCTGGTAGACATCGACGAGCTGCACGCGGAAACCGCCGACCCGGCACCGTCGCTGCTGGCCATACGCTGGGGGGCGACGCCACGCATGGTGTACAACCAGAGCGGCCCGCACCTGTACCGGCAGCCACCTGCCGGTGCCCGTGTGCTGGCGCGCTACAGCGCAACGCAGCGCATTGCGGCCTTGTCGGCCCGCTTTGGCCGCGGGCAGGTGCTGCTGATCGGCCCTCATCTGGAGGCCGATAGCAGCTGGTATCAGGAAGATGGCCTCAGCCAGCAGTACGGGCTGAACCAGGACCTGTTCCGGCAGGCTATCCGTACGCTGAAATAGCCGCTGGCTGGCGCTGCCAAGTGACACGCACTTTAACCGTAGTTGGCCGCATGCCGTAATGGCGTGCGGCCAACCTTGTTTTGGGCCGCGGTGTGGCTAGCGGCGGCGCAGCTCGGGCAGCAGCGCGGCGATGATGCCGGCCAGCGGCAGCCACGCGCACCACTGGTAGACGGCCTGGATGCCGGCGTGGTCGGCCAGCTGGCCCAGGGCGGCGGCGGCCAGGCCGGCTACGCCAAACGCCAGGCCAAAGAACAGGCCGGAGATGGTGCCCACCTTTTGCGGCAGCAGCTCCTGCGCGTACACCAGAATCGCCGAGAAGGCCGACGACAGAATCAGCCCGATGATCACCACCAGCGCCAGCGTGGCAGTGAGGCCCACGTGTGGCAGCGCCAGCGCAAACGGTGCGCTGCCAAAGATGGAAAACCAGATCACACGGCGGCGGCCGGTGCGGTCGCCCAGCGGCCCGCCCAGCAGGGTGCCCACTGCCACGGCAAGCAGGAAGGCAAACAGGTATAGCTGCGCTGTCGCGGTGGGTAGGGCAAAGCGTTCGATCAGATAAAAGGTGAAGTAGCTGTGCAGGCTGGCCATATAGGTGTACTTGGTGGCCACCAGCGCCATCAGCACCGCCAGCGTTTTGCGGGTGTCGGCTGGCGATAGCGGGTTGGCTGCTACGCTGGCCCGGCGCTGCGCGGCGTGCGCCAGCTGGGCGCGGTACCAGTTACCCACCTGCCACAGCAGCAGCATGGCCAGCAGGGTGAGCATGGCCACCCACGCCAGGCTGCCTTGGCCGTAGGGCAAGATCAGCAGCATGGCCAGCAACGGGCCGGTGGCGGTGCCGCCGTTGCCGCCTACCTGGAACAGCGACTGCGCCAGGCCCTTGTGCCCGGCCGAGGCCAGCCGCACCACGCGCGACGATTCGGGGTGGAAGATGGACGAGCCGGTGCCCACCAGCGCGGCGGCGACCAGCAGCCAGCCGTACTGGGTGGCTTGCGATAGCAATAGCAGGCCGGCCAGCGTGGACAGCATGCCCAGCATCATGGCGTAGGGCTGCGGGCGGCGGTCGGTAACCATGCCTACCATGGGCTGCAGCAGCGAGGCGGTGCACTGGTATACCAGGGTCAGCAGGCCGATCTGGGCAAAGCTCAGCGCGTAGTTGCCCTTTAGCAGCGGGTACAGCGCCAGGATCAGCGACTGCATCATGTCGTTCAGAAAGTGCGCCGCACTTACGGCGCTAATCACGCGCCAGCGGGGTGTGGCGGTGTCAGGGTTGGCCGCAGCGGCGGCGGGGCTGGCATTCATGGTGTGCTCCTTGTGGGGGAAGGTAGCCCATCCTAGAATGGCTATTCCTGCCTGTCCTGCTGCGTACGGGCATCAACTATCGAGAAAACGGCATGCACGCCCCGGTCGAAGACATCAACCCGCCGCTGCTCACCAGCACCACGCTGATGATAGGCAAAACCCAGGACTACCCGGCCGGCTACGCCACCGTGCGCCACACCCACAGCACAGCCCAGCTGTTGTACGGCATTGCCGGCGTGATGCGCATCCTGACCCCGCGCGGGCAGTGGATCGTGCCGCCCAGCCGCGCCATTTATATCCCGCCCGGCCACTGGCACGAGGTACACATGCTGAGCCCGGCGCAGGTGCGCAGCGTGTACGTGCAGCCGCACGCGCTGGCCGGCATGCCGCAGCAGTGCTGTGTGCTGGCGGTAACGCCGCTGTGGCGCGAGCTGCTGCTGGCCGCGGTGCGCATACCGCCCCCGGTGCTGCCCGATACCCGCGCCGCGCGCCTGCTGGCCTTGCTGCTGGAAGAATGCGAGGTGCTGGAAACGCTACCGCTGGCGCTGCCCACCCCGGACGACGACTTGCTGGCACCGCTGTGCCGCCAGCTGCAGGCGCAGCCGGACGACGAACGCAGCAGCGAGCACTGGGCGGCCTGGCTGGGGGTGGACGTGCGTACGCTGCAGCGCCGCTTCCAGCGCGCTACCGGCATGAACTTTGGCGCCTGGCGGCGCCAAGCCAGGCTGATGCACGCGCTGGCGCTGCTGGCCGGCGGTGCGCGGGTGCTGGACGTGGCGCTGTCTGCCGGCTACGCCAGCCCCAGCGCCTTTACCGCCATGTTCCGCCGCCAGTTTGGCGTAGCGCCCAGCGCATTTTTTGCCAACCGGGCACCGGATAACAGCGAGGACTAACGCCGCCACACGGCGGGCGGTGCGGCCAACTTATCCACAACTCTGGCCATAGCCACGAAGGCGTACCGCTACACTGTGGATAAAATTGTTGACTGATTTAGTAGGAAATTCGTCGTGCGGCCACCGTGCCGTCTGGCCGCTAGCGGCGGCGAGCGGTGCATGGGGTGCTGGGCCACCCGCAGGGCGTGCGGGTACCAGGGCACGGCTAGTTTTTCAGGTGGGCAAACTGGCCGATGGCTTGCACCACTTTTTCTGCGCCATCGCGTATCTGCTGCATGGTATCGCCTGCACCTTGGGTGAGCTGTACGCTGCCACGGGCTTGCTCCAGCAGCTGGTCCATATTGCTTACCGCGGTACGGGTTTGCTGCTGGATATCGCCCACCATGCCGGCAATCTCGGCCGTGGACGACGAGGTACGCTCGGCCAGCTTGCGTACTTCGTCGGCGACCACGGCAAAGCCGCGGCCCATTTCGCCCGCGCGGGCGGCCTCGATGGCGGCGTTCAGTGCCAGCAGGTTGGTCTGGTCGGCAATGTCCTTGATGGTTTGCACGATGGAGGTAATGGCTTGCGAGCGCTCGCCCAGTGCCTGGATGTTATGGCCGGCTTGCTCGATGCTGTTGGCCATGGCGCGGATATCGGCCACGCTTTGCAAGATATTGCCCACGCCACTATCGGATAGCGCCTGCGTTTGCTGCGAGGTGGTCAGGGCAAACAGGGCGCTGTCGCGTTCTTTCTGCACCTGTAGCACCTTGGCGGTGATGTCGGTGGCGAACTTCACCACGCTGCTGACTTTGCCATCTTCATCCAGCACCGGGTTGTAGCTGGCTTCCAGGTACAGGCGCTCGCCACGGCTGGTGAGGCGTTCTATCTGGCCGGAAAAGTACTGGCCACTGCGCAGCGTACGCCAGAGCTGCTCGTATTCCGGGCTGGCTGTAAAGCTGCTGTCGCAGAAAATGCGGTGGTGTTTGCCTTTGATCTCGTCCAGCCGGTAGCCCATGACCTGCAAGAAATTGTCATTGGCCTGGATGACCTGGCCGTCGGGGGTAAATTCGATCACCGCCATGGCGCGGTTCAGTGCGGCCAGCGTGGCGCGGTCGCGCGCGGCGGCCATGACGCGCGGGGTGATGTCGGTGGCAAACTTGATGAAACCTGTCACCTGGCCGCGGCTGTCCAGGATGGGGTTGTAAGTGGCTTCCAGCCACAAGGTTTGTCCTTGTGCACCAATGCGCTTGATGCGGCCGCTGAAGAAGTCGCCACGGCGCAGCGCGTCCCAGAACTGCTTGTAGTCGGCGCTGGCCACGGTCGTGCTGTCGCAGAAGGTGCTGTGCGGCTTGCCGGCAATCTGCTCCAGGCTGCTATAACCCAGGGTGCGCAGAAAGTTCTGGTTGGCCGTGATGACTTTGGCGTCCAGGTCGAACTGTACTACCGCATTGGAGCGGTCAATGGCGGCTTCGATGGCTTGGTGCTTGGCAAGCGCGGCGCTCAGGCTTGAAATTTCCTGTTTCAGGTGTTTATTGAACATCTTTATCTCCCATGCCTGCGGCGCAGCGGTGCACAGCATCAAGTAGCGGCAGAGTAGCCAAGATGGCTATTCTTTTAATAGGCGCATCTAACCAGTTTCTTTTGTTTCTATAAAATATAAATGACAAGCAGCCACGCGTTGGGCGTTGCTTAAGCCGCGTGCTGGCGGTAGCCTAGGGCGTCTTTACTATAGGGCACAGCTTATGGCGCTGACGCAGCTGTTTATCCACCCGCTGAAATCCTGCCGCGGCCAGGCGGTGCAACACGCCACGGTGACTTTGCAGGGGCTGGCAGACGACCGTGTGTGGCTGGTAGTGCGCCCCGATGGTAGCCAGATCACTGCGCGTACCCACCCGGCGCTAGTGCAGGTGGAGGCGGCCGGGGCGGGGCAGGGTGCGTGGCAGTTTACTGCGCCGGGCCAGCAGGCGCTACATACCGATACCGCGCGCTTTGCCCAGCCGCACCGCGCCCAGGTCTGGAAGAGCGATTTCACCGCACTGTGCGGCGATGAGGCGGCCGATGCCTGGTTCAGCCAGCTGTTGGCCGAGCCGGTACAGCTGCTGTGGCTGGGGCAGACGACCCGTGTGTTCAAGGATGGCGTGACGCCGCTGTCTTTTGCCGACGGCGCGCCGTTTTTGCTGATCAGCCAGGCCTCGCTGGACGACCTGAACCAAAGGTTGGCCGCACCGGTTTCCATGCGCCAGTTCCGCCCCAACCTGGTGGTGGACGACACCTTTGCCTTTGAAGAAGACGAGTGGCAGCGTATCCGCATTGGCGAAGTGGTGTTCGAAGTGGTGAGCCGTTGCACCCGCTGCATCTTTACCACCATTGACCCGGATACCGCCGAGCCCCACCCGCAAAAACAGCCGCTGGCTACCCTGATAGGCTACCGCCGCCTGGACGAGGGCGTCTGCTTTGGCGTGAACCTGGTTGCGCGCAACAGCGGTGTACTGCAGCTGGGCGACGCGCTCACCGTTCTGGAAAGTACCCTGGCCTTTGATTAATTCAGTCCGCCACATGAGCAAGCCATGGTGCTGGCTAGCGGCCCTGCTGCTGGCGCTGCCGGCGCAGGCCGCCACCGTGATCAAGGTGGCCTTTCCGGAAAACAGCCCGCCCTGGGTCAATGCCGGGGTACGCCCCGGTATTGCGGTAGAGCTGCTACGCGAAGCGCTGCAAGCCGAAGGGCTGGCGCTACACCCGGTGTACTACCCGGTGGCGCGCCGCATGGCGCTGTTCCGTCGCAACGAGGTAGACGCCATCTACGATATATCGCCGCTGGCACAAAAACACGCCAACCTGCCCGGCACGCTGGGCCGCCCGCTGCACACCTTCGACAACCTGGCCATGGCGCTGCACAAGCGCCACCTCAAGCTGGACAACACCGCCGACCTGGTGGGGCTGAACATTCTGGCGTGGGACGGCGCGCAGAATGACATGCCGGACAGTTTCGACAGGCTGGAGGCGGTATCGCAAGGCCAATACAACGAAACCGGCGACCAGCGCCAGCAGGTGAAAAGCCTGTACACCGGCCGGGTAGACGTGATTCTGGCCGACCGCCTGGTGCTGGACTGGTACCGCAAGCACCTGCGCGGCGAGGCCGGGGTGGATGTGCGCCAGCCGGTAGACATTTTTGCCATCCTGCCGCCGCGCGAGGCTACCGTGCTGTGGCGTGACCCGATCCTGCGCCAGCGCATGGACTACCGCCTGCGCGAAATGAAAAACGACGGCCGCTACAACGCCATTTTCCGCCGCTACGACGCCGAACCGCAGCCATGAGCCTGCTGCACGGCTTGTTACCGCAATACCAGTTTGCCGAGCGCCACCAGCGCCGCGTAGCGGCCACGCCCGCTGCGGTCATGCAGGCGCTGGCGCAGCTGCCGCAGTGGCAAGACCCGTGGATAAGCCGCTTTATCGCGCTGCGCGAGCTACCCGGCAGGTTGGCCGCACGGCTGGGTTACGCCAATGCCCTGCCACACAAGCCGCCGTTTGGCCTGCACGAATTTACCCTGCTGGTGCAGGGCGAGCACGAGCTGGTATGGGGGCTGGCAGGCGAGTTCTGGCGTAGCGATTACGGGCTGCAGCCCATTGCCGATGCGGCCAGCTTTGCCGCCTTGCCTTGCCCGCGCCTGGTGCTGGGTTTTACGGTCAGCGCCCAGCCGGATGGCCAGACGCTGCTATGCACCGAAACACGGGTAGCCTGCCCCACGCAGGCCAGCTACCGCCGCTTCTTGCCGTACTGGTACCTGATACGGCCGGTAAGCGGGCTGATCCGCCAGCGTATCTTGCGGGCGGTAGCCGTGCTGGCGCTAGCGCAGCAGGCTAGCCACCTCGGCCGCGATAGCCAGGCTGGCGGTTAAACCGGGCGAC
>JAIXTB010000200.1 GCA_027484385.1 Neisseriaceae bacterium
TAGATCTGCACACCCGCTTCGCGCGCCGCACGGGCCAGCCCCAGCAGGTAGTTCAAGGGGTGAATATGGCCGGACAAGGGGTCGAACAGCCCGCCCTGATAGCGGCCGGAGCCCAGCACTGCGGCCAACCTTTCCCTGCCCCACAGCTCGCAATGCGGGTAGTCGTAGCGATCAGCCAGCTCGCGCTGCCAGTCTTGCAAACTCGCGAGATGAGCTGGTTTGACCGCCACATTGCAAAAGCCGCGTGTCCACTGGCAATCGATCTGGTGCTGGCGCACGCGCTGCTCGATGATCTCGATGGCCTCCACCGACATCTGCCAGAAGCGCTGCGCCGCCACCTGGCCCAGCTGCCCTTTGATGGTATCCATATCGCAAGCATAACCGGCGATGACCTGCCCGCCATTGCGGCCGGAGGCACCATAGCCAATGTGCGAGCCTTCCAGCAGCACCACACGCAAGCCCTGCTCGGCCAGATTCAGCGCGGCAGACACACCTGCCAGGCCGCCACCTACCACGCAGACATCACACTCCACATCACGCTGCAAAGCTGGCGCAGGCACCCACGGGGTGGCGGTGGCGGCGTAGTAGGAAGGCGCGTGTGGCTGATGGGCAAACGAGAGCATAAGGACCTCGACACAAAAACGGTTTAGGCGGCCAACCCTGCGTGGCAAGGCGGCGGGCATGAAAAACGGCGGCACCGTGAGGTACCGCCGTCGGGTCAACATCACACCTTAGCTGTGCGCGCCGCTTTCACGCATGGCGGCGGCAATGGCTTTGTCGCGGTTACGCTGCGCATTAAGCATCAGGTAGTTCGCCAGCAGCACCACCACACCCACCACCAGCACGGTAATGCTGGCCAGCGCGTTGATCTCCGGGTTCAGCCCCAGGCGCACTTTGGAGAAGATAACCTGCGGCAGCGTGGTAGAGCCCGGGCCGGACAGGAAGGCCGTGGTCACCAGATCGTCCAGCGACAGCGTCATCGACAGCAGGAAGCCCGACGCAATCGCCTGCGACACCAGCGGCAGCGTAATCACGAAGAAGATCTTCAGTGGCCGCGCGCCCAGGTCCATGGCGGCGTCTTCCAGGCTCTGGTCGATTTCCAGCAGGCGCGAACGCACCACCACCGCCACATAGGCCATACACAGCGTGGTATGGCCCACCCAGATGGTGAAGAAGCCACGCTCGGTAGGCACACCCACCAGCTGCTGCATGGAAATGAACAGCAGCAGCATGGACAGACCGGTAATCACCTCCGGCATCACCATCGGCGCCGTCATCATGCCGGCAAACAGCGTGCTACCGGGAAAGCGCTTGAACCGGGCCAGTACGAAACCGGCAATGGTGCCCAGCGCTACGGCAGCCAGCGCGCTGGCCAGCGCGATCTCGATGGACAGCTTCACTGCCGACATGATCTGCTCGTTGTTGAATAGCGACGCATACCACTTGGTAGAGAAGCCGCCCCACACGGTAACCAGCTTGGACTCGTTAAACGAATACACGATCAGGCTGACGATGGGGATATACAAAAACAGGAACCCCACCACCAGAACGCCCTTCAGGAATGGCGACAGTTTGTTATGCATTGCCCTTACCCTCCAGCTCGCGCGTCTCGTAGCGATGCAGCAGCGCGATCGGCACGATCAGCATCAGCACCATGATGATGGCCACCGCAGACGCCATCGGCCAGTTGTTGTTGTCAAAGAACTCGTTCCACAGCACCTTGCCGATCATCAGCGTATCGGTACCGCCCACCAGTTCCGGGATCACGAACTCGCCGACTGCCGGGATGAACACCATCATCGAGCCGGCAATGATGCCGTTCTTGGACAGCGGCAAGGTAATGGTCAGGAAAGCCTTGATCGGGCCTGCGCCCAGGTCGGCCGCGGCCTCCAGCAGGCGCATGTCCATTTTTACCAGGTGCGAGAACAGCGGCAGGATCATGAACGGCAAGTAGGCATACACCATCACCAGATACAACGAGAAGTCGTTGTGGAACAGGTGCAGCGGCTCGCTGATCAGGCCGATCGACATCAGGAAGTTGTTGATCAGGCCGGTTTCATTGAGCAGCCCCATCCAGGCGTACACGCGCAGCAGGAACGATGTCCAGAAAGGCAGCATCACCAGCATCAGCAGCACGTTGCGGCGGGCCGGATCAGCGCGCGCAATGGCGTAGGCAATGGGGTAGCCCAGCAACAGGCACATCACCGTGGTGAAAAATGCCACCTTCAGCGACGACAGATAGGTCGCCGCATACAGGCCATCGGTAAAGATGAAGTGGAAGTTGCCAAAGTACAGGGTAAGGCTTTGCAAGACGCCGTCTTCTACCTGCAACAGGCTGGTAAACGGCGGAATGGCCAGATCCTGCTCGGCAAAGCTGATCTTCAACACAATGAAGAACGGCACCAGGAAGAACAGCAGCAGCCAGAAGTACGGCACGGCAATGACCGCCCCTTTGCCTGGCTTCAGCTTGCGTAACAGTCGCGACATATTCATCACGCTACTCCTTACCGGGTCAGCACAACGGGCATGTCTGGGCGCCAGCTCACATAAACGGTATCACCCCAGGTAGGCGGCGTAATACTGTTCTCGTGCCAATGGTTGGCCGCTACCATGGATTTCACCACTTTGCCGCTCGCCAGCTTCACGTGGTACACCGAGAAGCTGCCCAGGTAAGCGATATCGTGTACTTCGCCACGCGCCACGTTCGGGCCGGCCGGCTGAGGTACCACATCCAGGTGCACATCTTCCGGGCGGATACTCGCCCATACCTGCATGCCTTTGGGGCCGGTAATACCGTGGTCGATATGGATACGGCTACCCAGCTCGGGCGAGTCGATTTCCACACTATCGGGCTCGTCCACCACCACCGGGCCGGCAAACATATTGGTATCGCCGATAAATTCGGCAGTGAAACGACAGTTGGGGTAGTCGTAGATTTCGGCAGGGCTGCCAATCTGCAGCAGCTGGCCTTCGCTCATGATGCCGATGCGCGTGGCCATGGTCATGGCCTCTTCCTGATCGTGCGTCACCATGATGCAGGTCACCCCCACCTGCTCCAGGGTATTCACCAGCTCCAGCTGCGTTTGCTGGCGCAGCTTTTTATCCAGCGCACCCAATGGCTCGTCCAGCAACAGCAGTTTTGGCCGCTTGGCCAGGCTGCGTGCCAGCGCCACACGCTGCTGCTGGCCGCCAGACAGCTGGTACGGCTTGCGGTTGGCGTACTTGCGCATCTGTACCAGGTCCAGCATTTCGGCCACACGGGCATCGATCTCGCCCTTGGGCATCTTGTCTTGCTTCAGGCCAAAAGCGATGTTGTCAGCCACGCTCATGTGCGGAAACAGGGCATAGCTCTGGAACATCATGTTGATGGGGCGATCGTAGGGCGCGAGTGCCGTAATGTCTTCACCATCCAGAATGATCTTGCCGGAGGTTGGCCGCTCCATGCCTGCCAGCATGCGCAGCAGGGTAGACTTGCCACACCCGGAGCTACCCAGCAGGGCAAAAATCTCGTTTTTGCGGATATCCAGATCCACCCCATCGACTGCCGTGGTATCCCCGAACTTCTTCACCACATTGGCAATACGCAGATACGGCGCGCCCTGTGCGGATGCCGCAGCCTGTTTGACAGTTTCCACCATGATTTATCCTCGCGAGGGTGTTGATCACCCCCTGTAATGTTCACTTCTGCCGTTTCAAAACGGCCAAACCCTACCCTACCCTGCGGCCAACCCGCCAAGCAATATGCCCAAGGGGGCAAGTACTGCAGCCGAGTGGTACGGGATAGTCCTTTTTTACCTTGGCCGCATGGCCGGGCCTTAGCGGAAAACGGCACGGCCCGCACCACCGGCACGCCATGACCAAGCCTTCAGCGGGGCAAACATCACACACCTTGCGCACCAGAATGATGCCCGCTTGCCTTACAGCCAGACCAGATTAGCCGATGTTTAATAAAATTGACAACACACATGCAAAAGTCGGGCCAGCACAGCATGCGAAGCAAAAAAAATGCCGCGGCGCAGCATGAAAATGCCAACACCACAGCAAGATACCCGATTTTAGCGGATGGGCACCGCAACAAAGGTAGCTTGCCCACCTCTGCGTTTAATCCTTCCAACAGCCAGCTACCGTTAGTGCATTACCGCGGACATCACGTCATTTTCGATATAAATAGCGCTACCATCCTGTTTTTTCGCCATTTTTTTAGCCTGCGTCGCCGCCGATGCCACCGCATAGTGCGAGGCAAAAAAACCCGGCCTGACCTGCAAAACCCCGATAGACACGCTGGTTAGCGGGAAAAACCGTACCTGCCCCTGACGATCCGCCACGCAAAACCCGCCAGCCAGGCGGTCGCCCTCGGAAAACAGCGCCAACACACTCTGATCAAACTGCTGCAACACACGCTGCAACCGCAGCTCCCAGTTGCAGCTTTGCAACAACAACACAAAATCATCCCCCCCCACATGGCCGACAAAATCACGCGCGCTGTCCACTGACGTTTCCAGAATGGTGCCTAACAGGCGAATCATGTCGTCACCTGCACCATAACCGTACTGGTCGTTAAAAGGCTTGAAGTGGTCCAGGTCGACATACGCCACGGCAAAACTGCGCCCCTCGTCCAGCAAGCGGGCCACTTCGTCACTGATCGGCACATTACCGGGCAAACCGGTAAGCGGATTGGCGTAGCGTGCGGCCAACAGCTGCTGCTCGCTGATCACCCGCATCAGGTCGTGCCCCGTACCCATGCCCAGATAGTGGCCTTCCTCCACAATGATGAAACCGTCCAGCAAGTAGCGTCGGTCCGCCGCCACCACGCGATGGGAAAGCGTCTGGATATCCAGATCCGCAGGCACGACCAACGGCGCGCCATCAGCCAATGTCATGCAGGATTTCTTGGCCAGTAATTCGCGGCTAAACGGCTTGGCAAATGACTCCAGCACATGATGACGCGACAACAGCCCCACCGGCCGGCTGCCCCGCAACACCGGTACGGCAAACAGATCCGGCTGATCCGCAAACAGCCTGTAGGCCTGCTCGCAATTGGCGGTATCCGGCAGCGCCGGCACCGGCAGGAGCAGGCTGCGCGCCTGTGGCAGCGTGCGGCCAACCCTTACCGGGGCATAGCCCGGCAGCGTGTAGCGCGTGGCTTTGCCCGGTTTGGCCACCGGGCGTGACATCAGATAGCCCTGCCCCATCAGCACGCCCAGATCGCGTAGCACGGCCAGCTCTTCGGCCTGCTCCACGCCCTCGGCCACCAGGGTAGAGCCCGCGGCACGCGCCATATCGACCAGCGAGCGGACAAATTGCAGCTTTATCGGGTCCTGGTGAATATTTTGAACAAAGTACTTATCGAGCTTGACCAGCTCCGGGCTTAACTCGCTCCACAAGCGCAAATTCGAATACCCCTCACCCAGATCGTCCAGCGCCAGCCGCAAGCCGCTGGCGCGCAGGGCATCGACCACTTTACGCAGCACGGGGTAGCCCGCATTGGGCCGTGTTTCGGTCAGTTCCAGCACCACCCTTTCCGGTGGCACGCCACTCACCGCCAGCATGCCCAGCAGCCCGTCTACCGTCAGGTCTTCGCACAGCAGCGTGTCAGGCATCACGTTCATGAACAGCTGGCCGGGCAACTGCTGCCGGGCAAACTCGCGTAATACCACGGCCATGCATACCTGATCCAGCACGGCAGACAAACCGGCCTCGGCCGCATAGGCAAACAAGGCCACCGGAGAATGCAGGATGGAATCGGATGGCCCACGCACCAGCGCCTCATAGCCCACCAGCTCGCCAGAAGCCAGATAGACAATGGGCTGGAACACAACCTGGACCAGGCCTTCGCGGATAATTTTCTCCAGCAGCACACGGCTAGGGGCGGGCTGTGGCATGGCGAGCGTGACATCATCAAGACATGTATTCATGGTGAACCTGCTATCGAGTACCACGGCACTTTAGTAGGTATTTGTGACAGATAATGCGGCCTGACCCAGCGCCCAAGCTGCATTGCACGGGCAGGCCAGATGAAATTGCCTAGAATGGAGAAAACAACAGCATAGGGAGCGCACCATGCCATTCATGCAAATCGACCAGCGCCAGCTGTATTACGAAGTCAGCGGCCACGGCAGCCAGCCACTGATGCTGTTTAATGGCCTGACCATGAGCACGGCGGCGTGGACGCTGATGGCTCCCATGCTGGAGCAGCGCTTCCAGCTGATTCGCCTGGACTTTCAGGGGCAAGGTCAAAGCGAACGCACCGAACAGCCCGCCTACGCGCTGACACGCCAGGCGGACGATGCCGCCGCACTACTGGACCACCTGGGCCTGGAGCAGGTTTACCTGGCGGGGCTGTCTTATGGCGGCATGGTGGCGCAGCATTTTGCCCGCCGCCACCCGCAGCAGGTTGGCCGCTTATTGCTAGCGGCCACGTTAGCGTGGTCGGATGCCATTAATACCCAGATTGCGTTAAGCTGGTCCCAGGCAGAAGCCGCCGGCGGTGCTGACTTACGCTTTGACATCAGCTTGCCGTGGCTGTTTTCCAGCCGCTTCCTGCAGGCAGGCCAAGCCATGCTGCCCGACCTGAAGCGCATTGCCGCCACGGTAGAGTGGGCGGCCATCGAGCGCATCATTGCCGGCGTCATGGCGCATGATGCGCGCAGCTGGCTAGGTGACATTGCTGTACCCACACACATTATCGTAGGGGACGAAGACCGCTTGACCCCACTCTACCAGGCCAGGCTACTGCAACAAGGCATACCCGGCGCCAGCCTTAGCGTACTGCCCGGCGCCGGCCATGCACTACACCTGGAAGCACCGCAACTGTTTTGCCAACACATTTTCCAGTTTGCCACCCCGTAAAGGAGGTTTCTCATGGCCCAGGACTGCATCCTGCTGTCTGTAGACGATCGAAACATTGCCACGCTGTCACTCAACCGGCCTGAGCTGCATAACGCCGTCGATGACACCTTGGCACTGCGCCTCACCCGCGAGCTGAAAGAGCTGGGCCGCGACCCGTCCATTCGTGCCATCGTCCTGACCGGCAGCGGCATGAACTTCTCTACCGGGCACGACATGCAATGGCTGGAAAGGCTCAACACCGCCGACGATGCCACATTGCAACAACAAGCACGCCTGCTGGCCGAGCTGATGGTGGTGCTGGATACCTTGCCCAAACCCACCATTGCCAAGGTACACGGCTCGGCATTCGGCATTGGCGTAGGCCTGGTGGCGTGCTGCGACGTAGCCATTTCCTGCACCGACAGCCTGTTCGGCTTTTCGGAGGTCAAGCTGGGCAGCATCCCCTCATCCATTGCGCCGTACATCATTCGTGCCATCGGCGCGCGCGCAGCGAGGCGCTACTTCATCACGGCGGAGCGCTTTAACGCTGGCAAGGCCAAACGCCTGGGCCTGGTACACCAGGTAGTCGAGGCCGAAGAGCTGGATGCCAGCCTCGAGATGACTCTGCGCCACCTGCTGCACAACGGCCCACAAGCCATGGTGGCCGCCAAACAGCTGGTAAACGACATCAGCCAGCTGGGCACCAGCCAGGCGGCACTGGATATCAGCATCGAGCGCATCACCAGCGTACGCACCAGCGAAGAAGGCCGCGAAGGCATTTATGCCTATCTGCAAAAAAGGGCACCCAACTGGATGCCCTGATTTGCACGATTGCGCCATCAACGTTCAGACCCGTGCCGCCAGCGTATGGCAGCACGGGTCTTTGTTTAGAATGGGCCGAACCGATAAGGAAACAGCATGCGCCCATTTGAACCCGCCCAGGATTTTCTCTCTCTCAGCCTGCAAGGCCTGCAGCCCCGGCAAACCACATGGCAACAGCACGGCATTGATGCGCGTTGGCACGGGCATGGGCTGTTACAACTTTCACCCAGCCAGCCAGACGCCAGCCTGCCGCACCTACTCCTGTCAGCCGGCATACACGGTAACGAAACGGCCCCCATTGAAGTGCTGGCAGGCATCGTGAACGACCTGCTAGACGGCAGCCTGCCACTGCAAGCCCACGTGCTGATCGTACTGGGCAACCTGCCGGCCATGCGCCAAGGCAAGCGCTTTATCGACTACGACATGAACCGCCTATTCAACGGGCAGCACAGCAGCCAGCCAGCCGCCGCCGAGGCAACCCGCGCCGCCGAGCTGGAACAACTGGCCGTGGCGTTCTTTCACCAGGCCACCGCCGCCAAGCGGCATTACGACCTGCACACCGCCATCCGCGGCTCGGTGTTTGAACGCTTTGCCATCTACCCCTACCTGCACGAGCGCCCGCACAACCGCGAACAGCTGATGTGGCTGGCCCAGGCCGATATCGGCACCGTGCTGCTACACAGCAAGCCCGCGGCCACCTTCAGCTACTTCACCAGCCAGCACTGCCAGGCCGATGCCTTTACGCTGGAGCTGGGCAAGGCACGCCCGTTCGGGCAGAACGACCTGAGCCGCTTTGCCGGTATAGACCAGGCACTGCGCCAGGTGGTCAGCGGCCAACAGCCTGCCACCCCCGCCTACGATGCCAGCAAAGTACAACTGTTTCGTGCCAGCTACGACCTGATCAAGCACAGTGGCGACTTTGTCCTGCACCTGGCCGACGATGTGGAAAACTTCACAGCGCTGCCTGACGGTATGCTGATTGCCGAAGACGGCGCGATCCGCCACATGGCCAAAGGTGGCCACGAACGCATTCTGTTTCCCAACCCACGCGTCAGCATCGGCCTGCGCGCCGGCATCGTCATCGCCCCGAGCACGCTCGACTAGACAGATATCCACAGCAAATCGGGAAAAAGCTGTGGACAAGCTGTGAAAACCACAAAAAAAATATGCGGCATCAGCCACTTGGCTGTGCCGCATATTTTTCAGGCAACACACCATGCCTGCCGAAGCTAGCGCACCACCGGCTCCCCAGCCTGATAGTTGCGCAACCAGCTGGCAAAAGCCGCCAGCGGCAAAGGCCGGGAGTAAAAATAGCCCTGGCCAAAATCGCAACCCAGCTCGCGCAGCTTGTCGCTAATCTCGCGGGTTTCCACCCCCTCGGCCACCACGCTAAAGCCCAGCGAATGGGCCAGCTCAGTCGTAGAGCGCACAATCATGGCGTCGGCCTCGCTCTCGACCACCTCTTTGACAAAGGCACGGTCTATCTTCAGCTCCGAAACTGGCAGCTGCTTGACGTAAGCCAGCGACGAATAACCGGTACCATAGTCATCAATAGCCAAGGCCATGCCCATATTGCGCAAAGCGTGCAGCGTCTCCAATGCGCGATCGGGGTCTTCCATCACCCCGCTTTCGGTGATTTCCAGGCACAGATACTCTTTGGGCAGGCCTGCCACACGTAGGCAACTGTCGACGAACGCCGGCAGTGCCGCATCCAGCAAATCCCGCGTGGACAGGTTGACCGAAATGCGCACCGGCGAGCCTGCAGCCAACAGCTCGGCACCATCAATACAGGCACGTGCAATCACCCAGTGGGTAATCTCGCGGATATAACCGGTTTGCTCGGCAAACGGGATAAATTCGAACGGCGGCACAAAACCGCGCACCGGGTGCTCCCAGCGCACCAGCGCTTCCGCTTCGCAATGCAGCGTGCCATCCAGCGCCACTTTGGGCTGGTAATGCAGGGTAAGCTGCTCTTGATTCAGGGCTTCTTTCAGGTCACCCAGCAAGGAAAGATGCTCTTCGCGGAACTGGCGCTTGGCCGCATCGTATACCGAGACAGTGCACTTCTTGCGCTTGGACACATACATGGCCTCATCAGCGCAGCGCAGCAGGTCCTGCGCGGTAGCCGCGTGTTCCGGGTAGCACGCAATACCGATACTGGCTCGCACATCCAGCTTTTTCTCGTCTACCGCCAGCTGCCGCTCAAAGCCTTGCAGCACCGCCTGCAGCACTTCCTGATAGTCGGTGCCGGACACGACAAAAGCAAACTCGTCACCACCAAGACGGGCGAGTACGCCATCAAACCGCGATACTTCAGCATGGAGCCAGAAACCGATACGCATGATCACGCGGTCACCGGCCACATGACCCAAGGTATCATTCAGCTGCTGAAAACGATCCAGATCCAGCAGCATGACGGTTTGGCTCTGCCCACCGCTCTCCAGCCGGCGGCCCAGCTCGCTCAGAAAGCCGGCGCGGTTTACCAGGCCCGTCAGCGTGTCACGATAAGCCAAGGCCAGGATTTCCTGCTCACGCTCGGAAATGGCGGTCTGCATGCGATCCAGGCTATCTGCCAACTCGGCCAGCTCACTGGTCTCCGGCCGCTCTACTTTTTCGGCATAGCTGCCATCACGGATCTTTTTGGCCACTGCCACCAGCCGGTGCAACGGCTTGGTCACGATGCCAGCCACTTTGAAACTGGCCAGAATACACAGCAGCAAGCTGGCAATCGCCAACGCCAGCAAGGCTTTTTGCAGAGCATAAAACGGCGCCAGAATTTCCTGCAACGGGCGCTGCAGCACCGCATAAACCTTGTCACCACTCCCGCTGGCTATGGGCAAAAAGCGTGATTGGTGCGGCGCCCCTGCCAACTCCAGCCGCTTTTCATGCGTAGGATTGGCCAGCAGGTCTTTCAGCTGATCATGCGGCAGGGTAGAAGCAAAGCTACGCCAGCGGCCGCTGCTGCCCATGGTGATGAAGGTCACCTCCAGGTCAGACATTTCCTTCAGATCTTTTGCTACCTTCTCGGTCAGCTTCACACCCAATGTAATCCAGCCAATGACGACAGGCGCTTTTACCGGCACCACGACCAGCTCGTAAGCCTCGCCCTTCACTACCTTGATACCGCTGGCCACGCCATCTTTGCGTGCAGCCTGCATCAGGTCGGGAAACGGATAGACGCCATCTCGTGCCACACCCAGGTTGTCTGCCGGCACACTACCCTGCAGGTCACTGAGTAATACCAGCTCGGCGCCCAGGCGATGAGCGTGATTTTGCAGTGCCGACAGCATGGTCGGGCCATCCGCCGTCGCCAGCGCCTCGCGGAAGGCAAAGTCCCCCACCAGCACCTGCGTTGCCTGAATCAACAGCTTGCTGTTTTGCTCTAGCAGCCGGTTAAACACCCGCTGCCCGGTTTCCAGCTCTTGCTCGGCCTGCTCTTCGAAAATACCCAGGTTGGCCGCACTGACCATAAAAAAAGACAGGCCCAGTACTACTGCCAGCAAAGTGGTAAATAGCAAGGTCACCCTGAAACGCAACGTTTTGGCCAAGCGCACCCTAACCCCCTTGCCGGCGCAAGTCTGGCTTGCTCAATATCACCCTGGCCCGCACAGCCTGCGCGCTGCCCCCTACTTTGATTTGCTGCATCATTTCTTCTTTCATGCGGGGGTGCCATATCACCATGTTGTAATCACCCGCCGGAACATTTTCTACTACGGCGCTACCGCGGTCTTTGCTCACTGCAAACCAGGGTGTTTCCACCACCAGCACATACGCCAGCATCCAGTCGTGAATATTGCAGCCCAGTGCTACCAGGCCCGGCTTGTCAAACACCACCGGCTGGCTGGGCGTACCCGAGTACGGTTTCAGGGCAAAGAACTTGGGTGCCGAAAACGAATAGACATGATGGCGCACCGTGTCCTTGTTAGGAAAAGAGACCGCCGTGCCTGTCTGAACGATGGATACATAGGGGACAAACGTCTTGTCTATCTGTTCGATAGACCCCTTTTGCCCACCCTTCGGGGCCCTGCCCTGCAATGGCTGAAAATAAACAGCGGCATCTGCCACAGCCAAACCCTGACCATCACTAATGCTCACCGTCACGTCAGCACCCTGCGCAGCAAGGGACACCAAGCTTGTCAGCACAGCCACCCTCACGCTTGCCGCAATTTTGTCATATTTCATCTGGCCGCCCCATGCTTGTATCCCGTCATTATCCAACAAAGCAGCAAGCTGGCACACTTGAAGTGGCATGCAAATTAATAGAACTCAAATCATACTTTGTATTTTGATATATTTTAATTTAAAAAAGCCAAATCACCCCCATAGCTTCCGCCACTATGCGATAGCGCACCTTATAAAACGCAAAAATCCGCCCGCCGCTGGACAGTAGACAAAAAGGAACCCCCTGCTTGCTTGGCAAGCAGGGGGTTCCTTTTTGTCTGGCGCACTGCCCGTTCAATCATCAGGCCGCTTTTTCCATGACGGCGGACACAAAGGCCAGCATCACAGGCAAAGACCAGCCGGATGAGCAATCAAGCTGCGACCGTCGGCTCTTTTTGCAGCATGGCCAGCAGGGTAGCGACGCGCAGCTTCAGCTCACGGCGATCGACAATCATGTCGATGGCGCCTTTTTCCACCAGGAACTCCGAGCGCTGGAAGCCTTCCGGCAGTGTTTCACGCACGGTTTGCTCGATCACACGCGGGCCGGCAAAGCCGATCAACGCGCCCGGCTCACCAATAACCACATCGCCCAGGAAAGCAAACGAGGCCGACACACCACCCATGGTCGGGTCGGTGAGAATGGAAATGAACGGCAGCTGGTGATCAGACAGCAGCTGCAGTGCGGCCGAGGTCTTGGCCATTTGCATCAGCGAATTCAGGCCCTCCTGCATGCGCGCCCCA